>JAABTO010000119.1 GCA_011389835.1 Desulfotignum sp.
GGGCCCGGGTATTGTTTGTGGCGTTGTTTCTGGTACTGTATGGGGGGCTGCCAGGCCCTGTCCATGCTGCCGATATGGATCATTCAGCCCATGAACCGGGCCATGCGCCGGCCGGCGATGCCCCGGGCCCCCAGGCCGATCCGCACCATGATCACGCCGCCATGGTCATGGCAGATGAAACCGATCCCGCCGGTGCCCTGGCAGACCAGGTACGGGTTGATGAACGGCCGGGCCAATATGTGGACCTGGATGCCCGGTTCCTGGACAGCCGGGGACAGCCCGTGGCCCTGGGGGATCTGTTTGGCCGGCCGGTGGTGCTGCTGCCTATCTGGTTTCTGTGCCCCTCGGTGTGCAGTTTTCTCCAGGCAGACCTGGCAAAGGCCCTGAACCGGGTGAATCTTCAGCCCGGAGTGGATTTCAATGTCATCACCTTGAGTTTTTCCGATGATGAAAATCCGTCCCATGCCCTGGCAGCCAAAAAAAATTATGCCAACCTGATCCAGCGGGAATTCCCCCTGGAAAACTGGGTCTATCTCACCGGGGATGCAGAAAATATCCGGCGGGTCACCGATTCGCTGGGGTATTATTTTGTCAAGAAACAGCCCCATTTTTACGTTCATCCCAATGCCATGGTCGTGATGGCGTCGGACGGAAAGATCATCAGATACCTTTACGGTCCGGGTTTTCTGCCGTTTGACCTGGGCATGGCCCTGACCGAGGCCCAGAAAGGGGAACCCGGGGTGTCCATCAAGAACCGGGTCCTGTCTTTCTGCTTTGACTATGATCCGGAAAACAAAACCTATGTGTTCCGGATGTTCCGGATCACCGGCACGGCCATTCTGATCCTGCTGGCCGGATTTCTGGTGTTTCTGTTCCGGCCGTCAAAAAAAAGACAACAGGGATGATTCCGGTTTTGTGAGGCAGATATGGAAGCTGTGAAATCATTTTATGACACCCCGGTACCGGCCAGGTTCACCGGAATGCTGTCCTGGCTGATCACCCTGGACCACAAGCGCATCGGCCTGATGTACCTGTTTGCCATTTTGTTCTGGTTCCTGCTGGCCGTGCTTCTGGGCGGGGCGATCCGGCTGGAGCTCATGTTTCCCGGAGAAAACATCATGCACGCGGACCTGTATAATTCCGCCTTCACCCTCCATGGGGTGATCATGATCTTTCTGTTTATCATACCGGCCCTGCCTGCAGTATTCGGCAATTTTTTCCTGCCCATCCACATCGGTGCCGATGACGTGTATTTTCCGAAACTCAATCTGCTGTCCTGGTACCTGTACATGACCGGCGGCGTGATCGCTATTGTGTCTCTGTTTTCCGACGGGTTTCCCGATACCGGGTGGACCTTTTACGTGCCGTTTTCCATTTCCACCAACACCAATGTGTCTACGGCCGTGTTTGCCGCGTTCATTCTGGGGTTTTCCTCCATGCTCACCGGGCTTAACTTCATCACCACCATCCACAAGATGCGGGTAAAAACCATGGGATGGCTCCAGATGCCTTTGTTCACCTGGAGCCTGTATGCCACCTCCTGGGTCCAGTTGCTGGCCACCCCGGTGATCGCCATCACCCTGGTGCTGGTGATGGTGGAACGGTTTTTCAATGTGGGACTGTTTGACCCGGCCCGGGGCGGTGACCCCATCCTTTACCAGCACCTGTTCTGGATCTATTCACACCCGGCGGTGTACATCATGATTCTGCCGGGCATGGGGGTGATTTCAGAGATCATCCCGGTGTTTGCCAGAAAATCGATCTTCGGGTACAAGGCCATTGTGGCATCGTCCATGGCCATCGCCATTGCCGGGTCCCTGGTATGGGCCCACCACATGTACACCAGCGGCATGAGCGACACCGCCGTGTTCGTGTTTTCCCTGCTCACCTTTGTGGTGGCCATCCCTTCGGCCATCAAGGTGTTTTCCTGGGTGGCCACCCTGTACAAAGGGGCCATCCAGATGACCCCGCCGCTGTTTTTGTCCCTGTGCTTTATCTACCTGTTTTCCGTGGGCGGACTCACCGGCCTGGTCCTGGGGGCGGCCGGTGCCAACATCCATGTGCATGACACCCATTTTGTGGTGGCCCATTTTCATTTCACCATGTTCGGGGGCACCGGGTTCGCCTTTTTTGCCGCCCTGCACTACTGGTGGCCCAAGATGTTCGGGCGGATGTATGATTTCAAAAAAGCGTATGCTGCGGCCATTCTGGTCACTGCCGGGTTCATGCTTCACTATGTGCCCATGTTTGTGCTGGGGCTCCAGGGTATGCCCCGGCGGTATTACGATTACCTGCCCCAGTACGCGGCCGGCAATTTTTTCGCCGGGTTCGGGGCAATGTTCATGATTCTGGGCATCGGTTTGATGATGGTCAACCTGTTTCTGTCCTTCCGGCGGGCACAGATCTCAGATCCCGACCCCTGGGGCGGGGTGACCCTGGAATGGACCGTGCCGTCTCCCCCGCCGGTGCACAACTTTGTGACAGATCCGGATGTTTTGGACTATCCCTATGACTTTTCCGGGGTGGTGGCCGGCGCTGTGAATAAATCCAGGAGAACCTGACCCATGGCACCGTTAGATCCTTCCGGCAAGAAAATGGGCATGTGGCTGTTTCTGTATACGGAGATCATCCTGTTCGGGGGGCTGTTTGTGCTGTATGCCGTGTATTTTGCCAGGTACACCCCGGATTTCATCGACGGGGCCGCCCTGCTGGACCGGGGGTTCGGGATTGTGAACACCGTGATCCTGCTGGTATCCAGCTTTTTTGTGGCTGCCGGCATCACCGCGGTGCGAAAGGGCCACACCCGCATCGTACTGGCCGGTCTGTGGGGGGCACTGGCCTGTGGCGCAATATTTCTGGTAAACAAATATGTGGAATGGGGCCACAAGTTTGAAAACGGGATCTATCCGGGATCGGAAACACTGGTGGACAGCCCTGGCGGACTGAATCTGTTTTTTGGGCTGTATTACGTGATCACCGGGTTGCACGGCCTGCACATTCTCATCGGCATGAGTCTTCTGGCTGTCTGCCTGGTGCTGGTGTACCGCCGGAAGATCACCGCTCAGCAGGACGCGCTGCTGGAAAACTCAGGTCTTTACTGGCACCTGGTGGATTTGATCTGGATATTTATTTTTCCGTTGTTTTACCTGGTGGTCTGACGGTTTTGCCGGCGGAATGTTAAAGGAGGGTGCCTTGGAAAAAACCGCGCATATATTTGAATACAAAACCCTGGCCCTGACCCTGGCAGGACTGCTGGTCATGACCGGCGTGACCGTGGGGGCCGCCTGCATCGACCTGGGATGGGTCAATGTCTGGATCGCCCTGACGATTGCCTCTATCAAGGCGTCTCTGGTGCTGGTGGTGTTCATGCACATGAAGTTTGAAGGCCGGGCCCTGCGGTGGTCTTTTTTGTCCACGGTGTGCTTTCTGGCGGTCATGATCGGATTCACCTTCTGGGATGTGGCTTTCAGATGAGGAAAACAAATGAGTGATATCATCAATCCCGTCGTCCTGGTGGACAGGTCCCTGTATTTTATCATCGGATTTTCCTTTGTGTTTCTGTTTGCCGTCACCCTGGTGATGATCTATTTTGTGATCCGGTACCGCCGGTCCCGGCATCCCGTGCCCGCCGACATCCGGGGAAACTGGAAACTGGAAACCGCCTGGATATTCATCCCCACCCTCATTGCCCTGGCCATGTTCGTGTCCGGGTGGCAGGCCTACTCCGGGTTGCGCACTGTCCCGGAGGGGGCCCTGGAAGTGGAGGTGATCGCCCAGTCCTTTTCCTGGATCTTTATCTATCCCACAGGCAAGGAAACCGAGAATGAACTCAAGGTGCCGGTGAACACGCCGGTGAAACTGACCATCACCTCGGCGGATGTGATTCACAGCCTGTATATACCGGCGTTCCGGGTCAAGGTGGATGCGGTGAAAGGGTTGACCACCCATGCCTGGTTTCTGCCGGAAAACCCGGGGGAATATTTTCTCCAGTGCACGGAATTCTGCGGGGTGGGGCATGCGGACATGACCGGTGTGGTGCAGGTGGTATCCCGGGAGGAATTCGATGAATGGGTGGCAGATGACGGATGGTAGCCCTGTATCATCGATGAATACACAGCCGTTTGTTTTGACGGACCATCTCCGCATTTTTTCAGAACTCACCAAGCTTTATCTGACTTTTTTCATCGCCCTGTCCGCTGTGTTCGGCCAGGTGATCGCCTCGGCCCTGTTCACCGGAGATACCCTGGCGGCCGGGGGCGGGGTGTGGCTTTTGGCCGCCGGTGCCGCCGTGCTCAACAATATCCAGGACCGGGACCATGACCGCTGGTTTGTCCGGACGCAACACCGGTGTCTTCCCCAAAAGAAAATATTGGTCAGCAGGGCGGCGTTTATGGCCCTGGTCCTGATCAGTGCCGGCCTGGTTGTATTGTTCGGATATCCGGCCACCCCGGTGCCAGGCCTTTTGGGCCTGCTGGCCCTGGGATGCTACAACGGGCTGTATACCCCGTTGAAGAAAAAATCGTGTCTGGCGATCTGGCCCGGCGTGGCCTGCGGCATGCTGCCCCCGGCCATCGGATGGGGCATGGTGCCTTTTTCGGCAGCCACCGGCACCGGCCAGGATCTGGTGTTGGTGATGGTGGTACTGGGTCTGTGGCAGGTGCCCCATTTTCTGGCACTCAGGGCAGGCACAGCGATCCGGGACACCCGGGAGTCGAGGAACACCCGGACACACATGGCCTGCCGGCGGTTCATGGGAGACGGTTCATGTTTTCGGCCGGAGCCATCCGGTATATTCCCGTGCCTGGCCAAATGGTGGACAAGCACCGAGCTTCAGGTGCAGGTTCTGATCTGGGTTAGTCTTTACAGCCTGGCCATGCTTTTGTTTCTCATCCATGGCGGCATTGCCTCAACAACAGTGTCCATGGGTCTGGGGGTCATGGCCGTGGCCCTGCCGGCGGGCATGGTATGGCTGCAGCTGCAGGGCCGGGGCCGGGCGGGAACGGCCGGGGTCGCCGTGATCAACCTGTCCCTGTTTGTCTTCATGGTCCTGGGCATCCTGGACCGGGCGGTGACAGGTTTTTTTCCGTTTCAATGATGGCGGCGATGCCGGTGTGAAGGGACCGGATAAGCTGGATTTCACCGATGCCCAGCCTTTTTTTGTTGCTGATGTCGAACACTGCGCCGGATACGGCGGTTTTTTCCCCGGCCGTGCCCCGGATCTGAAGCCCGTGGTCCCGGACCAGCTGCCTGAGCAGATCAGGCCGCTGGTCCAGATTCGGCAACCGGATATGCACCCCGGCCCGCATGGCTGTGCCGATATTGCTGGGGCATGCGTTGAGAAACCCCATACAGGGATCCCAGGCAAATGCAAGGGTCTGTGTCAGATGGTCCAGGGCCAGAGCCAGGCGGTTGAAAACAGATGACAACGACCCTGTGTTCTCCAGACAGATGATGCGCAGATGATCCTCTTCATGGACCCAGACAGAAAAGCGGCCGCCAGGGCAGGCATACACCCCCCGGGCGTTGGGAAACCCCCGGGTGATGCCGGCAGCCGCCTGAAACCGGTCTCCAGGGGGAAACGCTGTTCCGGCTGCCGCCTGTGTGATGATCTGTTCCGGCGTCAGTCGATCCATGGGAAAATATTGCCCCTGCAGCGGGGCGGGCAGGGTGGCAAGGGCCTGTTGGATCTGATGTGCCGCATTTTGCCTGTCTTTTGCACGGATGTTCGGGGTAAAGGCAAAATCAGCCAGGCTTCGGGCCACCCGGACCCGGGAAGAAAGAATATATTGGCGGGCCGGATCCAGATCGGGCAAGTCCGCAAGTTCTGTTTGCAGCCGATCCATACGGCCGGAACCCTGATGTGACCCTTTTTTAAAGTCCGACACATGGCGGATCTCACCGGTGAGTTCATGATACGTCCGGATCACCGGATCAAATATCTCTTTGAACAGGCTATAAGATTGGGCATCCCCGGCATAGATGCCGATGCTGGAATCCGGGTTCTGCTGTCCGGACCGGACGGCACCGGCCAGGGTGAACCCGGAAGCGGTTTTCAGGCAGGACAGACGCTCAAACAGGGCAGGGGTTAAAAATTGTGTGACAAGTGCGTTGGAAGAAGTGGAAAATACCGCGGGATCGACCGGTTCAACTGTCATATCTGGAGGATTGAGACGAGATGCCCCGGGCCAGGGTCGTCTGTATGACATCCAGAATCGGACAGTCCTCATGGCACCCGGGCAGATTTTTTCTGTTCTCACAGGTGATGCAGGGACTGCGGGTCAGGTATCCGATTTCAAAATCAAACAGATCTCTGTTGGTTTGTGTTTTCATG
>JAABTO010000120.1 GCA_011389835.1 Desulfotignum sp.
CATGATTCAAAGGAGGTATCGTTATGGAAAAGACAGTATTGGTGCCGGTAGCACAGGGAATCGAGGAGATGGAAGCCATTACCATCATTGACGTGCTGCGGCGGGCCGGTGCCCGGGTGATTGTGGCATCCGTGGATGATCTGAGCGTCAAGGCGGCCCGGGGCATTGAATTCAAGGCGGATATGTTGATCAAAGAGTGCCTGGACCGGTCTTTTGATCTGATTGTGCTGCCCGGCGGGATTCCAGGGGCGGACAATCTGAAAAATTCAAAGGATCTGGCAGACCTGCTCAAAAAACAGGCCGCACAGAACAAACTGTACGGAGCCATCTGCGCGTCTCCGGCAGTGGTACTGCATCCACTGGGTCTGGTCACCCCCGGGGCCGTGACCTGTCATCCGGCGTTTGCCGACCAAATTGACGGGGGAACCGTCCAGAACAAGAATGTGGTCGTGGATGGACACTGTATAACCAGCAAGGGGGCGGGCACGGCCCTGGAATTTGCGCTGACACTGGTCCAGCAGTTGTTTGACGATAAAGTGCTGGCGGATGTCAAAGGTGGTCTGGCCCTTTAGCGGCTTGTCGGCAACACAGCTGGCGCACTGGATCGCCAATCACCGGCAGCGCACCATGCAGATCGCTTTGGGGCTGGGCATGCTGGTGATTGTGGTACTGGTGGAAGTGCTGGCAATTTCTCCGGCAGGGATCTATTCCTTTACCACGGAGGGGTACCGGAATTTTAAGATCAATGCTTCAAAGCCGCGGGTCCTGGCGGAGATCAACCGGGTGCCCGCCATCCGGACCCTGGTTTCCTGTAACCCGGATTCTGAAATTTCCCTGGTGAGCCGGCGGCATTTTGTCCAGACCCCGGAACTGGATGCCGCTGATGTGTGGATCGCCCGATACCGAAACAACCAGGTGGTCATCTTTTTGTTTCAGGAGCAGGCCCTGTCCCGGATACTGCTGCTGAAAACCCGTTACAGCCGTGAGATATCTTCGCCTTTGTTTGATGCCTGCCGGCCGGACCTGCTCGATGATATCGATTTTTTTCTCAAGACCCAGACAGCCCTTCCGGTGTTTTATGACTGAAAACGGGCATTGAATGTTGCAGGCGCTTGCTGTATATTGACGTTTTCAAAATTTTTAAACCTACGGGCCTTTTTCAGGTCTGAGATCGTCAGGAAAGATGCATGAACCAGATAGATGACATACGATCGACACGAATCGGGGTGGTGGGGGCCGGTGCCTGGGGAACCGCGCTGGCAAAGCTGCTGGCGGAAAAAGGGTTTGATATCGATTTCTGGGTGTTCGAACCCGAGGTAAAGGAACAGATAGAAACCCTGCGGGAAAACCGGGTGTTTCTGCCGGGTTTTCTGCTGCCGGATACCATCCGGCCCACCAATGATATTGAAACCGTGGTCAAGGACAAGGACCTGATACTGGTGGTCGTTCCCTCGCACTGCATGCGGTCCGTAACCACACAGATGAAACCGTTTGTTTCCAGGGAAGCGGTGATGGTCAGTGCATCCAAGGGGATCGAAAACAAGACCCATCTGACCATGACTGGTATTCTGGCGGAAATTCTGGATTTTCTGCCCCCGGAAAACCTGGCGGTGCTGTCCGGTCCCAGCTTTGCCAAGGAAGTGGCGGCAAAGATTCCCACGGTGGTGGCGGCCGCATCCGTGAACGACCAGGTGGCCCGGTTTGTCCAGTCCGTGTTTGCCTGTCCCACCTTCCGTGTGTATATCAACCATGATCCCATCGGCACCCAGATCGGCGGGGCCATGAAAAATGTGCTGGCCATTGCCGCAGGTATCTGCGACGGCATGAACATGGGGCTGAACCCCCGGGCCGCGCTGATCACCCGGGGACTGACGGAAATGAACCGCCTGGGCACGCGCCTGGGGGCGGATCCGCTCACCCTGTCCGGCCTGGCCGGGGTCGGGGACCTGCTGCTCACCTGCACCGGGGCATTGAGCCGGAATTACACGGTGGGGGTCCAGATCGGCCAGGGCAAAAAACTGGATGATATTATTTCTGAAATGCGCATGGTGGCCGAAGGCGTGAAAACCACCCGATCCGTGTACAACCTGTCCCGAAAACTGGGGGTGGACCTGCCCATCTGCAATGAAGTGTACTATGTCCTGTTTGAAAATTACCCGTTGGAACAAACCATACAGCGCCTGATGAACCGTTCGTTGAAACATGAGCTGGACGGGGTGTTGTAATTTTGATCAAACATGGGGCTGCAGGAGACGGTGTGCTTTGGCAGGCGAACCATGTCAAGACAAGGGGGCGGATATGCCTTACGTGAATATCAAGATTACCAAAGAAGGGGCCACAAAAGAACAGAAAGCGCAGCTCATCGACGGTGTCACCCGGCTGCTCAAAGAGGTGCTGGGAAAAAACCCCGCCACCACTTTTGTGACCATCGAAGAAGTGGACACGGACAACTGGGGAATCGGCGGCATCCCGGTCACGGAACTGCGAAAACAGCAGAAATGACCGGTTGCTTGCGCCAGGGTTGAACCATGGCATTTTCCATTCGTGACAGCCTGGGACTGCCCACGGGCGCCGGCGTGATCAGCCTCATCGGCGCCGGCGGCAAAACCAGCCTGATGTTCGGTTTGGCCCGGGAACTGGCGGTCCTGGGTCATAGCGTTTTGACCACCACCACCACCCACCTGTTCTTTCCTTCCAGAAACCGGTCTCCGGTCACCCTGGTGACAGAAACAGTGCCGGAGTTTCTGGCCCGGGCCGGGACGGCATTAAAAAATCATAGCCATGTTTCCGCCGGCACCCGCCATATGCCGGAGAGCGGCAAACTCAAGGGCTTTGCCGCCGCCACGATCGACGAGATCTGGCATGCCGGACTGTTTGACTCGATCATTGTGGAAGCGGACGGGGCCCGTCAAATGCCCATCAAGGCCAGTGACACCCATGAACCGGTGATGCCGTCCACCACCACGGCCATTGTTCATGTCACCGGCCTGGACGCGTTGAACACCCCGGTGGATGACACCCATGTGCACCGGCCGGCCATATTCTGCGCCAATACCGGTCTGGCACCCGGCAGTCGGATAAACATCGAGGCCATGGCGGTCTCCTGTGTGCAGGAGATCCGTAAAGCCTGGACTCTGGCCGGATCTGATCCGGCTGTCGTGGTCTGGCTCAACAAGGCGGATGACCCAGCGCGGATAGCGGCCGGCCATACGGTGGCGGCCCGGCTGAAAAAACATCGCAAGGATATTGAAGCCCGCCTGGCCCGGCAGGCCCCATGGCCCGGCCGGGTGGTGATCGCCAGCCTGTTTGATCCGGACCCGGTCAAGGAGGTGGTGATTCTGTGACTTTAGACAGCGCCGCTCCCCGGAACAAGAAAGTCGCCGGCATCATTCTGGCGGCCGGATGCGGGTCCCGCATGGGAAAAGCCAAACAGCTGCTGCCCTTTGGCCGCACCACCCTGCTGGGCCATGTGATGGACACTGTCCAAAGTGCCGGGCTTG
>JAABTO010000384.1 GCA_011389835.1 Desulfotignum sp.
ATATGCCGGGACAGGACGTCTTCGTATCCCTGGATGGCTTCTCCCTGGAGATCATGTTCCATCAGTACCTTGTCAAACAGTTTCCGCGTGCCGGTTCCCAACTGCCGGTTCACGATGCGGATTCCCGGTTTTTTCAGATCGATGAACGACTGGATATTTTTTGGATTGCCCTTCTGAATCACGATTCCCTGTTCCCGCCGGCAGAAATTCACCACCGCCGGCATCTGGTGCATATCGTCTTTGAGAAAAGGAAAGTTGTATTCATCGTTGTCCCCGATCAGATGACTGGAAGCGATGTGGCACAGGTTCTGTTTCAGGGCGTTCAGGCCGCCCAGGGATCCGGCCATGCCGAACATGGCCATGTGGTGCTCGTGTTTGATGTTGAAGGTGGCGATGAGCTTGTCCAGTAAGAGATCGTTGCTGCCGGCAATGAGCACCAGGCCGTGGTAGGGAGGCAGCTGCGCGGACTGGGGAAAATTTTCCGTGCCCGCCTCCACCCATTGGCGGACCAGGTTGATGGGAAACAGCCATTTCCCCGTGACCTTGGTGGCGGGCAGCCCTTTTTCCGAGATCAGGGAGTACACCATTTTTTCATTGATGTTCAAAAACTTGGCGATTTCCTTGGTTGTATACAGTTCTCCCATTTCCAGGCCCCTTTTGTTTCAATTAACAGTCAGTCAATTATCATATAAGGGGGATCATTTTTTGTAAAGATCCAACCGGCCCTCAAGATCGATACGCCGGAGATATCCGAAACCATGCCATAAACCGGACATATCGAATCCATTTTTGTTGAAAACCGGTCTTGAAACGTCTGGTTCAAAATAGATACCCGGCTGTTTTTCCTGTGTTTGTCAGATGATGTCCTTTCGGCACAGTTTGTGCTCAAAAAAGCAGCCTTGATTAATTCAGGGACGGATTCACACATGACACAAATTGATACCACGAAACCCTTTGGCCGCATCCGGAGCGAATATGGGGATGCCTATGACGCCATGACCTGGCTGACCCCGGAAAAGGCGGCGCAGGCCACCCGGACCAGAGACGGGTTGATACACGAGATTTTCAACCATGCCGGCAATGGACCCCAGTGGCGGTTTGCCGGAACCAAACTGACGACCCACGGCATCTCCCCCGGCTGCCGTTTCTGCGGTCAGGGGGAATGGTCCTGCCTGTTTATCAACGGGATCTGCAATGCCCGCTGTTTTTACTGCCCGTCGGCCCAGGACCAGAAAGGGCACCCCATGACCAGCACCCTGGAATTCCGGACCCCGGAAGAGTATGTGGCGTACGTGGAGAAATTTGACATTCAGGCGGTGAGTTTCAGCGGGGGTGAACCGCTCATGACCTTTGACCGGGTGGTACAGTACTTGAAAGCGCTGCGGGAGAAGATTTCCCGTCCCCTGTATATCTGGATGTACACCAACGGTCTTCTGGTGACTCAAGATAAATTGAAACTGCTGGCGGAGAACGGTCTGGACGAGATCCGTTTTGACATCAGTGCCGATCATTATCGACTTACCGCGCTGAAAAAAGCGGTGGGTGTCATCCCCCATGTCACCGTGGAAATTCCAGCCATCCCGGAAGATCTGGAACATACAAGACAGGTGATCCAACAGCTGCATGATGAAGGGGTGAATTTTCTGAACCTTCATCAGATCCGGTGTACCCGGTTTAATCTCCCCAAACTGATCCAGCGGGGATATACGTTTCTGCCCGGCCCCAAGGTTACGGTTCTGGAGACCGAGCTGACCGCCCTGGAACTGATCCGGTACTCGCTGGATCAGCAGATCGCTTTGCCCATCAATTACTGTTCATTCACCTTCCGCCACCAGTTTCAGCGGGCCGGTGCACTCAACCGCAATGCCCGGCTGATCAAGGCCCCCCATCAGGGCGTCACCCCTACCGGCCATATCCGGACCCTGGGCATTTTCGGAGATCAGGCATCTGTTCAACGGGTCCATCAGCATCTCCAGGCCGCAGAACCGGACACTGGATTGTGGGAGATTTCCGGAAAAGGGGACCGGCTGAAGTTCCATGAAACCCTGTGGCCCAAAATCGATTTTACAGGCATGACCCTGGAGGTGACCTATACGGCCTCGTCCTTGAAATCATCTGTCTCTTTCAGACATTCATACAAAGAAGTTCCCTTGAAGCGCAAAAAAAAGGTGGTCATTGAAAAGTATCCGGCCCATCCTGTGATCCGGCTCAAAGACGTTCAGATTTTTGAATTCGGCCGCCGGTATATCACTTCTCAAACAAATGACCCGAAGAATTCTGGAGATCTATCCGCGGGACACGGGTGGGATGTCTTTGAAAA
>JAABTO010000121.1 GCA_011389835.1 Desulfotignum sp.
TGCTTAGCCATTTACTTACCTCCGTTAAAAGTTAAATTACATTCAACAATGAAAAGATTTTCCAAACTTTTCATTCAATAATCTGACAAAAATCAAATCCGATATCATTCCAAACCCTTAGTCTACACGCGGCATCCTTTTAATATTCCAAAAGATAACTTCGCCGAAAATATCATTAGGTGATATAGAATTTCTGTCTGCACATGTCAATAAAAAAACCCGATATCCCTGTTTTTCACCCGGGGACCGGAACCAGCACTCACGTTCGGGCCAGTATCTGAACGATTTTTTGACAGTGAGATGCCATGTGTTTCCTGGCCAATTGGGCTTCAACCGCATTGAAATGCCGTTCTTCCAGCAGATGGGACATGATGTCATGCAGCTGGTCCGCGCCGAATTTTTTTATAAATTCCAGAAACCGGGCCGGCAGTCCGTGAGGAACCCCTGCCCGGGGTCTCTGGGCTGATCGGTCAGCCAGAGACTGACACATGCCTTTCACAGTGGCATCCAGCACCATATCCGGCAGCCATACAAAGGGGCCGGTGCCGTCCAGCCGGTCCAGCCGCATGCACAGGGTCAGATTCAGAAAATAAAACAGCAGGCAGAACAGCCGGTTGACCTCCATATCGGACGGTTCACAGGGCATTTCAGTCAGCAGCCCCATTCCTCGAACCGTTATCAGCCGCACCTCTCCCCGAGTGTTGGTCACAAAATCCCCGGCTGCATGATGCCAGGGAAAAATCTCGTGCCCGGTATCAATCTCATAATAGGCGGTCAGGACATAGGCAATGTTTTCATAAATTTTGACCGCGTCATGCCACAAAACCGGTTCATGGCGCCCGTCATCCTTCCAGATGGCCACCCGGTCGCCCCGGGCCGTCCGTGTGAGGTGAAATTCGTGAAACCCGTCAAACCACTGGCCCAGAAAAAATTGAACCTTGCCTTTTTTTGTGATTACGGTGCCGGCACCGAACACCCGGGGAATAAAGCAGGGAATCACCTGATCAGCCAGGCGCGCCAACAGTCGAAACTCAGTTTCAATCAGCGTGAATCCCGGATCTTTCACCGCCCCGTTGAGCACGAACGTCACAAAATCAGCGTCTGCAGCAACGGTGATCTTCAAAGGGTGATAAAACGCCCCGTGCTTTTCCAGACTGACAGCCATGGTATGAATCGGTCTGCGGTGCCCAGCCAGACGGCTTACGGCCTGAGATACCAACCGACCCTGTGCTTGGAGCAGAAAGGCGCGTGCCGCCTCCAGGTATTCTCCCACCGTCCAATCAGGCGCAGATTCATCACTGACGGTCTTCCCGAACAAAGGCATCTGCCACACCCGGCAACCGGCAAGCACCGGCCCGGACATCCCGGGAACATGAAAGGTTATTTCCGGATCAAAGGTCATTCCTGACGGTGGGCGGCCAGCTCTTCCAAAAGATCCGGGGCCACGTCATATCCCAGTTCACGGGCTTTGTCACAATGGACAACGGCTTTTTGATAATCCCCCAGTTCCAGGTATCCCACGGCCAGATTGTTATGGGCAATGGGGAATTCCGGCTGAATCTGAACCGCCTCCAGATTGGCCTGGATGCCTTCTTCATACAGCCCTTTCATGTAATAGGCCGTGCTTAAGGTGGCATAGGCCTGGACAAAATACTTGTTGTGGATGATGGCCTTTTTCAGATGTTTGATGGCTTTGTCGACTTTTTCCTCATCTTCTTTGGGATCCTTGCCATCCACCAGCTGAAGCAGAACAAACGCCATGTTGGCATACCCTTCGGCAAACCCGGCCCGGGCTTTGGTGGCCCGCTGGTTGAACCGGAAACAGCCTTCCAGATCGCCCCGCTGAAGGCAGATGCCTCCCAGCTGGACATAGGCCTCGGCCAGGGTAGGACTGTGATCGATGGCATCATGAAACGCTTTTTCCGCTTCCATATATTCCTGTTTTCCCAGCAACGCCACCCCCAGATTGTAATGGGTGGTTCCGCATTCGGCGTTCTGGGTCAGCTGGTATCTGAGTCTGGCGATATGTTCATCCGCATTCCGGGGCAAATCCCCCCTTTTCGGCGTGTCAGACATGGATTACTCCTTACACATTTGGGTGCATCATTTAAATCTTGTTTTCCGGCTCAAATCTTTTATAATAGATGATTTACCGCAGGAGTCAAGAAATTTGAAAAACCCTGTGCCGCCATTTTTTCTCTTGCACCGGAACCGTTCCTGTGGTAGCACCTGTTGTTTTGTTTTACCCTGACGCCATCAAATTTTTCAGGAGTCCTTTGCTATGGAAAACGGATGTTTTACCGCTTTGATCACCCCGTTCACCGACACCGGAGAACTGAATCAGAACGGCCTGAATCAGCTCATCGAGTTTCAGATTCAAAACCATATCACCGGCATACTGGTGACCGGCACCACCGGTGAAAGCCCGACACTCAAATGGGAGGAACACAACCTTGTCATCGATCTGGCCGCAAAACAGGTAAAAGGCAGATGCCGGATCATTGCAGGCACGGGCAGCAACAACACGGATGAGGCCGTGACCGCAGGCGGCCATGCCGCCGGACAGGGCGTGGATGCGCTGCTCATGGTGGACCCTTATTACAACGGGCCCTCTTCCATGGAAATCCGCAGAGAATATTATGAAGCCGTGGCAGGAAAATACCCGGACATGGAAATCATTCCCTATATCATCCCCGGACGGACCGGGGCCCAGATGCTGCCCCCGGATCTGGCCCTGCTGGCACAGTCCTGCCCCAATGTCCGGTCCGTCAAAGAAGCCACCGGCAATCTGGAGAACATGAAACTTACCCGCAAGTACTGCGGGCCGGATTTTCAGATTTTTTCCGGCGATGATGCCCTGGTATTTGATATCATGACAGACCCGGATATCCGGGCCTGCGGGGCCATCTCCGTGATGTCCAATATCGTACCCGGCTTCATGACCCAGCTGGTATCCGCCGTCAATCAGGGGGATCTGGATGACGCCCGCAGACTCCAGGACATGCTCAAACCGATTCTGGACCTGGTGGTGGTCACCACCACGGAAGAGACACCGTTCGGGCCGGTCGTCTGCCGGGCCAGAAATCCGCTGCCCCTGAAAACCATGATGCGGCTGCTGGGCATGCCTTCAGGACCCTGCCGTCAACCCCTGGGAAAAATGACCCGCCAGGGGCTGGACAGAATCGTGACCACCCTGCAGCAGCTTCACTCAGACCATCCAGAGTTGTTCACGCCCATCTCCAATGTTTTCGGCATCGACATCCACGACCGGCTTCACAACCCGGTTCATCAAAAAAACCTATGGTACGGCTATGCTGTCTAAAAAAACAATGAAAATAAACAATACGCCGGCTGCGACCGGGACCAAAGCAACCGGCCCCCTTATCAGAAAAATTGAACTGGAAAACGGACAGACCCTGAAAATGTTCGACCTGTCCAGAAAAATCAGTGCCGATGCGTATGTGGTGACCATGCAGGCAACCATGGAGATCAAGGTGGAACCGGGATTGTTTGCCCAGGAGCCGATTTCCGGGATGACCATCGATGAAATCCGGGACACCCTGGGAGAAAAGGTCATCTATGAATACCGCCTGGAGCGTAATTTCATTCTGGACCATGAAAAAGAGGACGTTTTGGCATCTTTAGTGGACACTTTTCTGAAAAACATGGGCCGATACATCGCCCACCCCCGGTTTGCCCCGAAACTGGTATTGAAACAGTTCAAGGACCGAAAATAATGCGGCAAAAAAATCAGTTTTTCTTTGCCGAAAACTTTTCCTTGTCCGCATAAAACAAGACAGCCTTGAGCCATTCGAACCCGAACTGCAGCAGTTTGACATCATCCTCCCGGATTTGCGCCACCCGCTCTTCCGGGATGGCATATCTTTCCAGAAACGAGGATTCAAACACGAATTTCCTGAATTTATCGATGTTGTAACAAACCATGAAAAATATCTTTTTGCTTTCTTCGGACAGCTTCATGCTGGCGGGCAACGATTTTTTCCGGACCATCAGATCCATCCATCCGTCATTGACCTCGTCCCGAAGGTCGATGCCCTGATCCCGACGCCACTCGGCCACGGTCCATTCCTTGTCCTCCTCAAACCCCAGGCAGTGGGCCTCTTTGACGGTAAAAAAGAACTCATCCTTGTCCCCCTGTTCCCCGGAATAACTTAACGCCCCCACCCCGATGGGATAATACCGGCAGGTGGTGGGACGGTCCTCATAAATCACGCATCCGTCCCTGTCCTCCACAAAAGGGCAGGAGTTGCGGTCATCATCCAGCAGTTTGAGGGTCACCACGGGCATGTCCGCTTTTTCGAGTATCCGGGGCTCGGTAAACACCGCCAGAAACTCCTCGGAGCTCAAATCCAGCTTCCGGCGCATGGTCAGAATGTCATACGGGGTGAGCATGATATCAATACCCCGGCAACAGTCGGTGAAACACTTGACCCCTTTGTGACACCGGAATTTAAACCGGGTGTTGAGGCTCATCTGCCGGGGAGGGATTTCCGAAATTTTCCGGTCCTTGCTGTTCTGGTCGTTCATATATGGTATCCTTGTATGTAAATGGGCCAATAATATTGACAAAGTTTTGGATACTAAAAAAAAAACACAATAATGTCAAGCGGATACAATGGTCTCTTTCCAGCCCCAGCCCGTTGGTGCCATAAAAAATGCCAAAATCAATTTGACACGGCCCCAAATCCCCATTATGACAAAACAGGCAGACGGGCAGACAAAATCCACAACCAGCAGACACTTGAAGGAGTTACCATGAAAATAAAAAAAGCGGTTTTTCCGGTAGCGGGACTGGGCACCCGGTTCATACCGGCCACCAAGGCCATGGCCAAAGAGATGCTTCCCGTGGTGGACAAACCACTGATCCAGTATGCTGTAGAAGAAGCGTTTCAAGCGGGTATCGAACAGATTGTCTTTGTAACGGGACGCGGAAAAAAAGCACTGGAAGATCATTTTGACCGCTCGTTTGAAATCGAGATCGCCCTGGAACAAAAGAAAAAAAATGACCTGCTCAAGCAGATCCGGGAACTGGTCCCCCCCACCGGCACCATTATCTACACGCGCCAGCATGAACCTTTGGGCTTAGGGCACGCTATCTGGTGCGCCAGAGACATTGTGGGGGATGAGCCTTTTGCCGTGCTGCTGGCCGATGATCTGATCCAGACAGACAAACCGGTGCTGTCGGAAATGATCAAAAAATTCGACCGGATCCGTGCGTCCATGGTCGCGGTCATGGAAGTACCCCATGACCAGACCGACAAATACGGTATCCTGGATGCCTCAGAGGTGGAAGAAGATATCGTGCGCATCAATGACATGGTGGAAAAACCCGCACCGGAAAAGGCCCCGTCCAACCTGGCCATTATCGGCCGGTATATCCTCATGCCCAGAATCTTCGAGCTGCTGGGCGAAAAAAACAAAGGGGCCGGAGATGAAATTCAACTCACCGATGCCATGAAATCCCTGCTCAAAGAACAGCCCATTTTCGGGTATAAGTTTCATGGAAACCGGTTCGACTGCGGCGACAAAGTGGGATTTCAGATGGCCAATCTGGCCTTTGCCCTGGAACGGCCGGACATGAAGGACCGGCTGGTGGAATTCATCAAATCGATCCGGGTCGGATGCTGACCAAAGCGGTTAGGTTCCGTCAGACCGGTCGTACAACGCCATCACCTTGCGGACATATTCCCGGGTCTCCTTGAACGGCGGAATCCGCCGGTATCTGTCCACGGCGTCGGGTCCGGCATTGTAGGCGGCCAAAGCCAGCGGAATCTGCTGTTGATACCGCATCAGCATCTGTTTCAGATACCGGGTACCGGCCGTGATGTTTTGAAACGGATCAAATGGATCGCTCACGGACAGGGCATTGAAATTGACCGGCATGATCTGCATCAGCCCCCGGGCCCCTTTGGGAGATACGGCCCGGGCATTGAAGGCCGATTCCACCCGGATCACGGCTTTGATCAAGGAAAACGGCACGTTATGGCGGTCTGCGGCCCTGCGGATCAGGTCGTCATATGTATCAGGCGACACAAAACAACTGTCGAATTGTTCGGTTTCCCGCAGGTACAGCACATACTCCGATGAAGACGGGGTGTTGGTGAAATGCACCACCCCGTCTTTGTCCACATACCGATAGATATCGCTGTGCACCGGGCCGGCAAACATCAGCCAGAGACATATCCAGAAAAAAAATGCCGGCCGGGCCATCAGAACAACTCCAGTTGAATGGGCTGTTTTTGGATTGGCGCAGTCCGGCGCTGCACTTCTTGCTCGATCAGCCGGGTTTCAATATCCCTGATAAACATCGATGCCTGCATGTTCCGGCGAAACCCGAACATCCGTCTCTTCCGGGCGTAGGTCAGGCAGAGCAGATCCTTTGCCCGGGTCATGGCCACATAGAACAGCCGGCGTTCTTCCGAAGGATTCTCACAGGCCGACCCGTTTCTGGCAAAAGGGATCATTCCCTGTTCGCAGCCGGTCACGAAAACCACGGGAAACTCAAGCCCCTTGGCCGCATGCATGGTCAGCAGAGATACTTTTTCCACCCCGCCGGCCAGAAGGTCCGAATCCCGGTCCAGGGCCAGGCGGTCCATGAATTCCTCCGGATCATCAAATGCCCGGGCCAGTGTTTGAATGCGGGCATACGCGGCAGCTGCCACAGGGTCTCTGGACACGGCCTTTTCAATCTTCAGAAACCGGGTCAGGGCATCCAGCCACACATGGCCGGGCTGGTCCCGGACCGGTTCCCATACCGGCCCCAGTATCCGTTCCGGCTGAATCCGCCCGGTTTCCATCGACATCCTGGCCTGTAAATGGGTAGACAGCCGATGCACATCCCGGTCACCCGCCCGTCTTGTCAGAAGGCGCAGGCAGCTCAACAGCAGTTGGATCTGCGCCCGATCGAATCCGGCCTTTTTATCCGCTGTCTGAAAAGGAATGCCATATTTTTGAAACACCTCGGCAAACACCTCCCCCTGCCGCCGGGTGCGGTACAGCACCGCAAAATCGGAAAAGCCACGGTCCGCATCCCGGCCGGGGTCATCCTTCTGAATGGTGATGGCGTCCAGGGACATGCCGCCCATGGCGTGTTCGATCATTTTTCCCACGGCGACGGCTTCGGCGGTTTCCGTGGCGGTTTCCCGGATGATCACTTTTTTTGTGCCGTTCACCTGCGAATAGATTCTCCGGGTATTTCGATCCGGCCCGAATTTTGAAATCATCTGAAAGGATGCATCTAAAATGGTCTGGGTGGACCGGTAGTTTTTTGTGAGAACAATCTGTTCGCACCCGGGATAATCATCGGCAAACCGATGAAAAAACCGGTGATCCGATCCCCGGAACCCGTAAATGGACTGATCCGGGTCACCGATAACAAACAGCTGGCTGTGTCGGGCCAGTTCCCTGACCAGTTCATACTGCCCGACGTTCAAATCCTGATATTCATCCACAAACACATGAGCAAATCGGGACTGGACCCGGTTTCTGATCGTTTCCGAACGGGTGATCAGATGATAGAACCGCACAATCAGGTCCTCGAAATCCATGCCTCCCGCCGCCTGTAATTCCTTTTGATAGGCGGCATACACCTGTTTGAGCAATCCAGGGTCCGGTCCGGCACCGGACAGATCATCTTCAGGTGTCAGCAACCGCTGCTTGCACAGACTGATCTGCAGATCCATCTCATCGGCAGGCCGGGCCAGTCCGGTTGTCTTCCCCGTGACCCTGGCCAGAGCGTTCCGGATGCAGTCAATTCTGGCATCGTCTTCCAGAATCCTGCAGGTCAAAGAGTCATATTCCTTGAGCATGGTCAGACAAAACCCGTGAAATGTGGCAGCCGTCACCCGGTGTCCTTTCCCGGGCGATACGCTTTGAATCCGCGTCTGAATCTCTTTGGCGGCCCGGTTGGTAAACGTCAGCGCCAGTATCCGGTCCGAAGACACCTGTTTTTCTTTCAACAGGCGGGCGATCCTGGCCGTCAGGGTCCGGGTCTTTCCCGTACCCGGACCGGCGGTGATCAAAATAGTGGCCGCCGTGGATGTAACAGCCCGATGCTGGGCGTCATTCAACCCCTCCAGAATGCCCGGATCGACTTGTTTTACGGGTCTGGACGCAGACGGTGCCGGGCCGGACACGGTTCCCGCTGCTGTATGGCCGTCACTGTCTTTTATGGATGGATCCTGAGCGGCCGGAAACGCATCGACCTGTTCAATGGGCGTTCCTTTCAGGGTCATTTTCAACTGCCGCTCCCCTTTGAACCGTGCCAGTTCATCCGGGGTAAACACCCGGACCTTGCCGTATTCCCCGTCATATCCCGGTGACACATGAACCCGGCCGGAACGCATCCGTTCCACAGCCTCGGCCAGCAGCGGCACCCCGGCCGACCGGATCCGGTCCCCGTCACACCGGGTGAGAATCTCCAGTTCCGGCCCCAGGGCCTGGACGGCTTTGTCATAATACCGGGCGACTTTCTTGGTTTTGGGACCCACCTGAAAAATGTCGGACAGAATATCTGCCAATGGGATGATGCTGGTATATCCGTGACGGGTTTCGGGCACATATCCGGAAGGCCGGTCCGCCAGCTCCCGGACCCGGTGAAGCACCCCCAGTGTCAGGGGACGGGCGCATACCGGACAGATCTTGTCCAGCCTTGCTGTCTCTTCAGGATCCAGACTGACACCGCATTTCCGGTGACCGTCAAAATGGTATTTTCCCTGATCCGGATACATGTCCAGTGTTCCCTGATACCCTTCAAGATCCAGCGTTTGCAGGGATTGTTTCATGGCGAAATAATCCAGTTTTGTGCTGAACACACACGCGTTTCTGCCTAAATATCCCGGAGAGTGCGCATCGGAATTGGACATGAGCCGGACTTGATCCAGATCCGCCACCCGCCAGTTCATGGGCGGATCCGAAGACAGCCCGGTTTCCACGGCAAAAATATGGGGGGCCAGATCTCCAAAGCACTCTTTGATATGATCAAAACCGGATTTGGATCCGAACATGGAAAACCATGGCGTCCAGATGTGGGCCGGCACTAGAAATCCCTGATCATTGACCTCCAGCATGATTTCCAGCAGATCCCTGGCATCCAGTCCAAGGATAGGTCTGCCGTCGGAGGTGATATTGCCAATGGCATCCAGCCGGGCGTTAAATTTTTTAACGCTGGCCAAATCCGGAAAATAGATGATATTATGATTTTTACGGACTCGGCCGGATTTTTTATAAATATTGGAAATCTCCACCTGGAGCATAAAGCGCACCGGATTTTTGCAGGAAGCCGGTACTGTGGCGTCAATGTCATCGGCAAGTGATTTTTTCAACGCAAACAGACCGGGTTCCGCCGGTTCCAGTTTGGATTCCATTTCCGCTACCCAGGCGGGATGGGTGAAATCCCCGGTTCCCACAACGGTAATCCCTTTGACCTGAGCGCCCTGGTAGATATTTTCCAAATCCAGGTTCCGGGCTGTGGCCCGGGAAAATTTTGAATGAATGTGAAGATCTGCAAAAAAAGCCATGATGGGCCGCCTGAATAAACTGTTTGAGGTCCGGTTTTTTATGATGTTTACATGATTTCGACTTAATTTGGAAGCCGGTTTCTGATAAAAAACACCCGGGAACCATATCCGTTTTCACCCTGAACAAACAAAGGAACACCCATGACCGCCACGACCCATCATGCATTGATCCTTGCATCCAAAGACACGGTCCAGGCTGTCCATGACGTAATGGACGACCTGTCGGAACTGTTTTTCATCCAGGCGGAAACCACAGCTGATGCCCTGGCACACATCGGTGCCCGATCCCTGGCGTTCGTCATCATGGATCCATCACTGCCTGAACTGGATCACCGGTCCGTGGCCGCCGGTCTTTCCGGACTCCCCCAGACCCGGATCCCGC
>JAABTO010000122.1 GCA_011389835.1 Desulfotignum sp.
GTGACGATCTGTTGACGCGTGAACCCCAGATCATCGGTCCGTTCCTGCCACCGGGGTGTAAACACGGAAAAAAACGTGGCCACCATTTTTTCGATCACCTGGCGGCAGCCAGTGGTTTTCGGGAAAAAATAGGTGTCAGGAAACAGAAATCCCTCCAGTGTATGGGAAGGGATGTCCAGGTCTGTGATGAGGTCCGGGTCCCGGCACAGGGCCATAAAACTTTCAGCGTCACACAATCCGGTTTTGGCCACCACAGTTGCGGTTTCTTCCATGTTCAGCCCTTCCGGTACCGTCAGCCGGTACAGCTTGATCCGGCCTTTCAACAGTTGATCCAGAATCTGAGCCGGTGATGCCGGCGTAAACAAGAGGTGTTCACCGGCTGGGATGCGGGTGGCGGCTTTTTGATACAGGGCATAGGCACGGAACAAAAAGGCGTCGGGAATCAGGCCCCGGGCTTCGAGTCCCTCTGCGATCTGTCCAAGGGACTGCCCCGGTTCAATGGTAAAAATGATTTCTCTGTGATCGGCTGGAAGCTGGGTGAACAGCACATGCCACACCCATATCGCTGTGATGGAAACAAACAATCCTGCCAGGAGCAAGCCTCCCAGCAGGATTTTTATACCGGTTTTCAACCGCCTGATGCTGTCCTCCTGAAACGCTTAGACCATTCCCCTGAAAGAGGTAAAGGTCAGGGCGATGATACCGGCGGTGACAAGGCCGATGGAGGTATCCTGAAGCGGTTTGGGCACCGGTCCAAGATTGACGCGCTCCCGGACCCCGGCAAACAGGATCAGGGCCAGGCCGAATCCGATGGCATAGGAAAATGATGACATCAAGGCTTTGGTAAAGTGATATTCATTGCCGATGTTCAGCAGGCAGGCTCCCATGACGGCACAGTTGGTGGTGATCAGCGGCAGAAAAATGCCCAGACCCGCGTAAAGCCCGGGAATGCTTTTTTTAAGAAACATTTCCACAAACTGGACCAGAGAGGCGATGACCAGAATAAAGGACAGGGTTCTGAGATATTCTACATTCAGCGCCTTGAGCAGGAACGTATCCACCGACCAGGTGATCATGCCGGCCATGACCATGACAAACACGACGGCCATGGACATTCCCACGGCGGTTTCCATTTTTTTGGATGTACCGATGAAGGGGCAGATGCCCAGAAACTGAGCCAGGATGATATTGTTGATGAAAATACTGCCGATGGCAAGTTCAAAAAATTCCATGGTCCGCTCCTTATTTCTTACCGATCAGGTTCATGCCGGCCAGCATCAGCCCCAGAGCCGCAAACGCGCCGGGTGCTTCCACCATGAAGGTGAAAGGATGAAACCAGTTGCTCATGTCAAATATCGGAGATCCGCCCCATATGGTGATGGTACCGGCCCCCAGAATTTCCCGGACCGCCCCCAGCGATGCCAGAGACAGGGTAAAACCAATACCGATGCCCAGTCCGTCAGCCAGCGCCATGACGGGGTTGTTTTTGCTGGCAAACGCCTCGGCACGGCCAAGAACGATACAGTTCACCACGATCAGGGGGATAAAGATTCCCAGTTTCAGAAACAGCGGGTAGGTATACGCCTGCATGACCAGTTCCACAATGGTAACAAAGGTGGCAATGATCACAATATAGCAGGCAATTCTTACTTTGGTGGGAATCACATTTCTCAAAAGAGAAATCAACAGGTTTGAGAATACCAGCACAAAGGTGGTGGCCAATCCCATACCAATACCGTTTTCAACGGATTTGGTCACCGCCAGGGTGGGACAAAGTCCCAGTACCAGACGGAAAGGAGGAATTTCAGCCCATAGTCCTTTTGTAAATTCTTTCGCCAAGGATTGTGCCATGTGTGTATATCTCCTTAATCCCTTATTGGATCTGTTTCATGATTTCAGGTTTCAGGTCGTTGTAGAGCGTCTGCGCCTCAATGGCGGCCCGGGTGATGGCCCGGGATGTCACCGTGGCACCGGATATGGCACTGATCGTCCCATTGTCCGCCTTCAAGGCCAGGTTGGTGTCCAGAGATTTATCGTTGAACTGGGAAACAAAGGTCAAGTCATCCTTGGCACGTGACCCCAGCCCCGGGGTTTCTGCGTGGGTCGTGACCCGGGCACCGACCAATTGGTCTTTGTCCATATCGATGGCTACCATCAGGCCGATATCGCCTCCGTAACCACCTTTGCCAAGGGTCTCAAAGGCAACCGCCATGGAGCCGTCCGGCATTTTCCCCGGAAAAATCTGGATGGTTGTTTCACCGGTTTCCAGGTTGAACCGTTCCTTGAGCGGGTCATTGGTGACATCTGAAAAAAGAGATTCAATGGCCGGGGCTTTTTGAAATTTCAAGACCTGTTCTTCAATCCGCAGTTCCGTCCCGGACTTGACTGCAGCCAGAAGACCGCCGGAGACAGACGCAAGTACTGTCAAAACCACAATCATGCTAAGCATTTCACGCATTGCTCATATCCTTTCCCAGGGCAGTAGGCCTGATATTGTCCAAGAGAGGACTCACCACGTTCACCAGCAGAATGGCCAGAATTGTGCCATCTGCGTAAGAACCGATATTACGCATCAAAATAATCATGAAACCGGCCAATAATCCATAGATCAGCATGGGAATCCGTTGCACCGGAGAAGAAGAACTGTCCGTGATCAGAAAAAACGCGCCCAGCATCGTGTATCCGGAAAACAGATGAAACCAGGGCCCGGCATAGCTCTCGGGATTGACCAGGTGGAAGAGAAACGCAGTTATTACAATTCCGGCAATAAAGGAAACCGAAAGTTCCCATCGGGCATATCCCCTCAGGATCAGGTAAATGCCTCCGATGATGAGTCCCAGGCTGAAAACGGCGCCAACAGCACCTACTTCCCGGCCCATGAAAAGGGCGCTCAAGGGGAACAGATCTGTGGCGGCACCCTGAAATTTTACGGCGACCAGTGGTGCCAGAGCGGTGAAATCAAAATCATAGTTCACATAAGCGGTGTCGAAATCAAAGAACATGTTCCAGGAGAGCATCAGGATTGCCATGCCCAGCAGTGCCGGATTAAAGGGGCTCGCGCCGATACCGCCGAAGATCATCTTACCCATGAATATCGCCACAAAGGTGCCGACCACCACCAGCCACCAGGGGGTGACCGCCGGCAGCATCATGCCGAACAACAGCCCGATCAGTGCCGCATCCAGATCACCAATGGTAAACGGTCTTTTGGACACCGCATTGATGATCAGTTCCCAGAGCATGGCACAGGATACGGACAGCGCCAGAACCCCCAGGGCAGGGGCACCGAATTGCAGGACCCCGAAGATGGCTGCCGGCAGCAGGGCGATGATAAAATTGAGATTTTTTTTGAACAGACTGTCTCCGTCATGCCAGAACGGGGCATGGGAAACGGTGAGTTTCTTGTTGTTCATGGACAGTCTCCCTTTATGCGTCGATTCTCAGTTTTCGCAGTTCATGTTTTCCCAGCCGGATATACTGGGACAATGCAATCCGTGACGTGCAGACATAGGCACACAACCCACAGTCAATGCAGGACTCGAGATCGTATTTGTCGGCTGCGGTCTCATATTGGGCTGTCTGCAGAAATCTCACCAGCAGATTGACCGGAATGTCGGCCGGACAAATCTGAACACACCTGCCGCAGTTGATGCAGTTGGTGTCTGACAGGGGAATGATGTCGCCTTTGTCCTGCACCAGAATGCTGTCCATATCCGGTGTTACCGGATGGTGGTCAGTGAACGTGGCAAATCCCTGCATGGCGCCGCCGATGACAATGCGGTCCTGCTCATCGATCTGGATGCCCAGCTGGCTGAAGATGCTGCTCAACGGGGTGCCGATCACCGCTTCGATCCGGTGGCGGGCCCCGGTTTTGTCAATGAGGGTGATACATTTTTCAAACACCGGTGCGTTGGCTTCAAAGGCCCGGGCCAGAGAAACCACTGCTTCGGCCCGGATAAAGAAGATTCCCATCTCTTCCGGGGTCCGGCCGGCCGGCAGAATTTTGTCCAGATGGTTTTTCATGACCAGGGCCGGCAGGGTGTCCGGATAGTTCAGGCTCGCCGGCATGACGGTGACACCGTCAAACTGGACCCGCTCCAGCAGATAACCGGGAATCAGCAGATACACTTTGGACAGGTTGGTGATGCGTTTGAGAATCTGTACGCCCTTTTCCAGTTCAGCGGCATGGGCCGTCCCCACGTACTGGGAGGTGGTGCTCAACAGATCTGTATCCGCCACCGTGATCACCAGGGCATTGAGCTGAATGCCGTTTCGGGACAGGCCGTCGAACCCGGGGGCGCCGGGAAGCTGGTTCAGATGTTGGGCGGCAAAGGACAGGTCTTCAGGCATGTCCGTGTATCCGACGTGTTCAGTATTCCGGTCATCCTTTTCAATGGTGATGCGGGTACGCAAACCACTGACTTCATCCACCGTAAAGGTGTCTATGGATTTGATGGTGCCGGATACCGGTGACACCGCATATTGGGTATCATTTTCATACAGAAGCAGTTTCTGACCTTTTTCGACAACATCGCCTTTTTTGATCAAAGCCGTCCGTTTGCCGTCAATGGGTTCGGGTAACAGCAGGGTCAAAAGGCCGGGTACATCCATTTTCAGGGGCGCTTCAGGATCGGTTTCCAGCAGGTCACAGGTCAGCCTGGGTTTGTTGGACAACATAAAGAAAGATCGTTTAATCATGAGTTACGTCCTTGTTTCAATAAAGCGGTTGTCACGACTGACGCAGGTCAAAGTCGTCAGGATACCGGATTTATAGCACATGGCATGCGCTGCATTCGACCGGTCCTGCGCCGTAATCCGCATGACATCCACTGCAGGTCTCGTGAAACGCATCCATTCTTGACGGCATGTAATCGTCTCCGGTTTCTTCATGGCAGTCACTGCAATTGTATGTCTCATCATCATAAATGTTGTGATGACAGTCCAGACAATCCAGGTAGTACTCTTCCGTGTGCGTCTGGTGAGTGAACAGAACTTTCCCGGCATCATTTTGAAACATTAGACGGACAGGCTCAGCTGGATCGGGAGGGGAAAAGGCAGCGTATGCGACGAGCCCTGTGATCAGAAAAACAGCCATGATCAAGACCGCAAATTTCAAGTGTGGTTGTGATGTCATATGTCAATCTTCCGGTCTAAGGGTTAGCGTTTATGTGACAAACCCACAACTGGCAGCGTATATAGTATATTGCTGCTGGGTTGGCAAGAAAAAAAATTAATTTGAAGACGGCTTGCAGGCGGGGGGTGACGTCGACCCGGTCTTGCGGATCAGCAGGGGTCTGTATTCGTTTTTCCGATTCATTGCCGCTGATTTTTTGTGAAGAATAAAAAAGGCCAGGCCAAAAAATGAGAATCCCAGCAGCATGGCTAAAAAAGAGGCATTGATCCCTAAAAAAGGTGCCAGCGCATCCCCGGTCAGGGCGCCGGCGACCAGGCAGAGAATGGGAACGATATACACCAGAAAGGTCAGCAGCAGTGCGGATTTTGTCTGCATCCCGATCAGAACGGAGTCGCCTTCCTGAACCCCCAGTGTGTTGGGAACTTCAAAGATGATCTCCTGTCCCCGGTGAATGGTGCCGCAGCTGTCTTTGCCTGTACAGCCTTCGCAGGCGGCTGCCCGGTTTGTTTTTATCTGGGCCACCTCCGGGTTGGCCCGGGTGACTGTGCCGTGTTCAGTAATCATGGTGTGCCTTGTTCGGTGTTAACTCATTCATTATAATAGTATCCAGTCATGATTCCCGCATTATTACCTTTTCCAAAAAGGCCTGTCAATTTTTTGTTTTTTGCCTTGACAACATAAGGACGATCCTATATAAACGTCGAGTCTTGATTGAGACATGCTCCCCAGTAGCTCAGTTGGCAGAGCAATTGGCTGTTAACCAATGGGTCCGCGGTTCAAGTCCGTGCTGGGGAGCCAAAATTACCAACGATATCCCGATAATTAACCTTATCGGGATTTTTTGTTTCTGGCCGATTTAATACACTGATCCTTCCCCAAAAAACTGGAACCGGGGTAAAGCCACATTTTTCAGGTTGTAGTATGCCTGCTCACAGTGCGCAGGCGTTTTCCAACCGTTGGCCGAATGTTTTCGTCTCTGATTATAATAAACCTCTTTCTGTTAACTGACACAGAATTTTGAACGCCCTCCGTTTTTATTTTGATGACAATTCATTATAATTTCTTAAAACGATTTTTCTTGTTTCAGAATCTAAAGATTTAAGAGCCTGAAACACTTTTCGATTGTTTCCAATTGCCTCCTCATTATTTTCTTTATAATTATCTTTTATTTCACGTAATCTATTCAAACCGCTATTCGTTAAGATGCACTCGCCATTATCACATTTTAAATACCCTTCCTGTTCTAACCTCGTAATGGCACTACTTATCGAATTGCTTAATGTTTTATCGACCACATAACCAATGGGTCCAAGCAAATTTTCAATGAAACTTAATGCTTCCGTAGACGAGCATATATCTGGGCGGGGAAATTCAATATTTGATATCCTATAATTTGATACATAAAGATGGTCAATTAATAGAAAAGATGCAACTTCCCAATTATTGTTTTCACCAGGAATGAGTTTATAATTTTTAGCCATGATTCGCTCCTTTTCATATTAAAATTTTTCTTTATTGTAAGCAGTAATGATCGTCCCTTGATTTAGTAATAATGTTTTGTTCGAACGTGAAATATTTTCCAGATCCTGAATTTTTCTTTTGTAGTCTGATATGACCTGAACGAAAATTTGTTTTGGGATATAACACTCATAAGCTCCTCGTTTCTGTTCAATGATTCCATGCTTGAGAATCAATTCGACCTGCCTATCTCTAATACCTCGCTGCTGGCATCTTTTCATGGCATGATTTGATTTTTTCATCACTTACTCCTTTATTCAAATTTGTAAGTTTAATTTTCCGGATTGATGAGTTTTGGGGTTAGTTTTTTGGAGAGCTTATTCCAAATAATTTGTGCTCCTTGAGCGAAGCCAACGGCAATTTGAATATGATCATCATCAGTAGGGTCAGGGTGTGGGAGAATGGTTCTGTCAATGAAAGAATTGGCTAAGATGTATTCATATCCAGTGGCGTATCCAGTTAAGATTCCTTCAATTTCTTCATTGTTTTCTTCTAAGAGATCTATTGTCTCTTGGCATTTCTTATCATTTGCCACCCAATCAGTCCAATTACAGACAATCGCTAATTCAACTGCGGAGGCCCGATATCCAGCCCAATTAAAGCCGTCTTCATAAGCCATATCTATGTATTCGGACAATTCTAAAAGATTGAATCTTTTTATCGCCTCCTGAATCGTCGAATCTATCTCCTTTACTTTTTTTCGCAAGACTTCAGCGCAGGTTTTTGATATGTTAATCGAATCTCTAAAATTTTTTATCTCATCATGTAAATCGTCTGGAATGCTGATAGTAATTTTTTTTGTCATTTCACACTCTCCTGTTTTTGGTTATCGTTATTTGATCATAGAATAATACATAAAAAATTATGTGTCAAGTATTTTATACATAAATTTTTATGTATAAATTTTTATTCATGTGACAGTTTTAAAATATCGGGCATTATTGAAAATTATGATTCTGTCGCAAGCCCGAATCCTTAATATTTAAGACATAAAGAGTAACTGGAGCAATTATCTTCGAGACTAAAAATGCGAAAAGACAGCTCGAAAAAAATTTAAGCTCGGATATCAACAACAAGGCAGACAGCAATCGATAAAACTCAAAAACCCTGGATTGTTTTTGAGTCGACCCAGCCCAGCGTTCATCATAGCGTTGGTTCAATTTGTTATTAGTGCCTTGATATATAAATTCAGAACTCCTGACATCTGGGACTTTGTAATGCAACATACGCTGTCAAAAAAAACTATTTTTAATGTGGTTGAGGCCACAAAACCCCCTATAAACGGAACTCGTGAGTATAATCACCCTGAATCGTGTTGCATTCCATTTTACGACAGACATTTTTGAAAATCATCCGTAATCAGCCTTTTTGCCAAATGATGTCAGGAGTTCTGAATTTATGATCATCAAGGTCTTACGGGTCAAAAGATTGCCAGCGTAAAAGAAAATGATGGTATCAATTCTTTAAATAGGTCAAATTGGGCAGAATTGGCATCTCGATGAAATTCATTAAGACCTTGCTGGAATAAGGGCAAATGGTATTGAAATTTTCTATTTACACAGGCTGGTGTCACAGAAATTTTGAATTTGATTTGAAGGCAGAAATAAGAAATAATGATAGTTTTAAATGACAGACAATGAATCGATTTGATCGATTCAATTTTTTTGAGGTGTGGCGATGAATCAGATATTGAACAAGGGCGTGGAACCAATCCGGTTGACCCAGTGTGTCAAGGGTGCCGGGTGAGCGGCAAAACTTCCGCCGGGGGACCTGGCGGCGGCTCTGGCTGACTTGCCGGTGCCCACAGATCAAAATGTTCTGGTGGGGATGGGAACGGCAGATGATGCCGGCGTATATAAAATCAGTGATGACCTGGCCCTGATCCAGACAGTGGATTTTTTTACCCCGATTGTGGATGACCCGTATGATTTCGGGCGCATCGCCGCTGCCAACGCGTTGTCCGATGTCTATGCCATGGGCGGTATTCCCAAAACCGCCCTGAACCTGGTGGCGTTTCCTTTGAGTTCCATGGATATGTCAGTTTTGAAAAAGATATTGGCCGGCGGGATCCGCATACTGGAAGAATCCGGTACCGTGCTGCTGGGCGGACACAGTGTGGAAGATGATGAACTCAAGTATGGTCTGTCTGTCACCGGGTTTGTCCATCCGGACAGGATCCTGACCAATCAGGGCCTGAAACCCGGTGACCGGCTGATTCTCACCAAGCCGCTGGGCACCGGTGTCATGAACACGGCGGTCAAAGCCGGCCTGGCTTCCCAGGACCAGATACACGAGATTACAGAGCTGATGGCCACATTAAACCGGGATGCTGCAAAAATCATGACCCGGTTTCCCATTTCCGCCTGCACCGATATCACCGGGTTCGGCCTGCTGGGACATCTGGCGGAAATGATCGCCGGCACCCTGAACGGGGTTCGTATTTTCAGCGGCCAGGTCCCCCTGATATCCGGGGCACTGGCATTTGCCGAAATGGGCCTGGTGCCCGGGGGGGCATTCCGGAACCGTCAATTCCGGGGCGGCATGGTATCTGTGGGCGACCGTATCCGTCCGGCCCTTCGGGATCTTCTGTTCGATCCGCAGACATCGGGCGGCCTGCTGATGGGATGTCCTGAAAACCGGGTTCATGACCTGATGAGCGCTTTGCATGATCAGGGGATATCCAGCGCGGCTGTGATCGGAGAGGTATCAGACACCCTTCCGGGAAAAATCGGGGTGGTTTGAAAAAGGCGGCACCAGACAGCAATGAAACAACCAACCATACATAGGAACAGCAATGACAATGGATATTGATGCCCGGGGACTGGCCTGTCCCCAGCCTGTGCTGATGACCAAGCAGGCGGTGGATAAAGACCGGCCTTCCCGATTGACCGTCCAGGTGGACAATGAGGCGGCTGTGGAAAATGTGTCCCGGTTTCTGGGAACCCGGGGATATGAGACGACCTCGACCGGACAGGGAGATTTGTTCACCATTTCAGCCAGGTATGCCTTGAAAACAGAAGAGGCACCCGGTTCCACCGCAACGGCGGAAAGTGCGCCGGCAGATCCGGTTACAGACGGCAGGGAAAAAAGTCAGAAAATACTGGTGCTGATTGCCACGGACCGCATGGGATTCGGTGACGATGACCTGGGAAGGAAACTGATGATCAGTTTTATCAATACCCTGGGGGAGATGGGAAACGATCTGTGGCGGGTGGTGCTGGTCAATAACGGGGTCAAATTGACCATCGCGGGCTCCCCGGTTTTGGAAA
>JAABTO010000123.1 GCA_011389835.1 Desulfotignum sp.
ACAGGGAGGTACTCATCGCCGCCACCACCGATATCACCGAAAGCGTTGAAAAGGAAACCCAGCTGATCCAGGCCGGCAAGCTGGCCACCTTGGGTACCATGGCTGCCGGCATGGCCCATGAAATCAACCAGCCGTTGAACGTGATCCAGATCTGTGCGGACCTGATCCAGAAAATGGTAAAAAAAGGGGTGAAGATTCCGGATGAAGATCTTTTGGGCATGAGTCAGGATATTATTGAGAATGTGGGCCGGGCCGCCGGTGTGATCAAGCATGTGAGAGATTTTGCCCGGCAGTCGGAACGGGATCTGAAAAAACTGAACATCAACGATCCGATTCGGGATGTGTTCAAGGTCCTGGGGCATCAGCTTACGGTGCATTCCATCGAAGTGATGCTGGATCTGGATGAGCATCTGCCGGAGGTTCGGGCTGAACATAACCGGCTCGAGCAGGTGTTCATCAACCTGGTGACCAATGCTATCGATGCCATGGATGAAAAATCCGCCCGGGCCGAAGGTCCGGTGGAAAAAACATTGACCATCAAGACGTTTGCGGAAAACGGTCATGTGGTGGCCACGGTGTCCGATACCGGCACCGGCATGAGTGAGGAAGTGAAAAACAAATTGTTCGAACCGTTTTTTACCACCAAGGACACGGGGAAAGGAACGGGACTGGGCACCAGCATCAGTTTTGGAATTATCCAGGATTACAGCGGCACCATCAGTGTTGAAACCGAAGAGGGAAAAGGATCGCGCTTCACGGTCCGGTTCCCCGCAGCCACATAGGAAACACCATGTCAGCAAGTAAAATATTGATCGTGGATGACGAGCCGACCATTGTTCGGCTTCTGGACATGTCCCTGAAAAGCGACGGATATACCACCTGCACGGCATCCAGCGGTGAGGAAGCTTTGGCCGTTTTTGAAAAACAATCCCCGGATATCGTGGTGACCGATATCAAGATGCCGGGCATGGATGGATTGGAACTGCTCAAAAAAATCAAGGATCTGGACCCGGACAAGGAAGTGATCATTGTCACGGGACACGGGGATATCGATTCCACCATCACGGCCCTCCAGTACGGGGCCAGTGATTTTATCAACAAACCGGTCCGGGACGAGGCGTTGGCCATTGCTCTGGAACGGGCGGAAAGCAAAATCCGTATCCGGGAGCAGCTGGCCGCCTATACCCAGAACCTGGAGGAAAAAGTGGCGGAAGCCACAGTGGAGATCCGTCGCAGATCCAATTTCCAGCGCCTGCTCATCCACAGCAGCCACGATGCCATTGTCGCGTTCGACCGGGACTGGCAGATTGTGGTATACAACCCGGAAGCGGCCCGCATATTCTCAAAAAGGGCCAGAGACGTGCTGAACAAGATGACCATCGAAGACCTGTATCCTCCCCAGCTGGCAGCTCATTTCAAAAAAGAAGCCAAAAACGGGACCGATGATCGGGAGGATATCCCCTGGAAAGAAATGGTGCTGGAAACCCGGGACAAAAAACAGATCCCGGTCAGATACGCCACCAGCGTGCTTCATGAAAAAAAGGAATTCATGGGCATTGTCAATTTTTTTCAGGATCTGACCGAGATCAAGCGCCTGGAAAGGGAACTGATCCAGTCCGAACGCATGGCAGCCATCGGTCAGACCGTTTCCGGGCTGGCCCATTATGTGAAAAATATCCTGATCGGTCTGAAAGGCGGGAGTTATGTCGTAAATGTGGGATTTCAGAACGACAACATGGAAAAGATCAAAACCGGTTGGCAGACCATCCAGAAGAATATCGAGCGGGTGGCGAACCTGACACAGGACATGCTCACCTATTCCAAAGAACGGTCCCCTGAGGTGGCATTGTGTTCTCCTGATGAGATCGTGTCGGAGGTGAAGGATCTGATATCGGATTTTGCCGAATCCAATGATATTGAAATCGTCACCCAGTGTGAACCGGACCTGGGACAGATGTGGCTGGATCCGGGAACCGTTCACCGGTCCTTGCTGAACCTGGTGAACAATGCCATTGACGCCTGCCTGCAGGAAGAAGATCCGGACCGCCGGTTCAAGGTGGAGATCCGGACCCGAAAAAACGAGGATGGGGCGGCCGTGTTCGAGGTCGAAGATAATGGGTGCGGTATGGATGAAGAAACCAAAACCAAACTGTTCACCCCCATGTTCAGTTCCAAGGGAGGCAAGGGCACCGGTCTCGGGCTGCTGGTGACCAAAAAACTGGTGGAAGAGCACCGGGGGACCATTGACATAGATACCCGTTTGGGGTATGGATCTGTGTTTACGGTAACGCTGCCTGAAAGGCCTGAAACAGCCCGGGATCAAAATGACAAGTAAAGAGGTGTGCTATGGGGAAAAAAATTCTGGTGGTTGATGATGATCCGGATGTGAGATCATTTGTCCTCACGGTCCTGGAAGAAAATCAGTATACCCCTATGGTGGCGTGTGACGGTGTGGAAGGTTTAGAGGTGATTCAAAAAGAGATGCCCGACCTGGTGATTCTGGATGTGCTCATGCCCCGGGGAAGTGGAATCCGCCTGTACCGTCACCTGAAAACCGATGATGCCTTGAAGGCCATTCCGGTGATCATGTTCACCGGCATTGCGCTGCGGTCCTTTCTCAAATCCCAGAAAGTCCTGGAAGCGTTCAAAGGGGAAAAAATACCCGAACCCGACATTTATCTGGAAAAGCCGGTGGAACCTCAGGAACTGGTGGATGCCATAAGGAAAAAACTTGACTGATCCAATGTTCTTTAGATGGCTGGTACCTGTTCCGGTCATTCTGAGACAGGGGGGTTCATGAAAATAAAGAAACTGTTGTTTGTGACCAAATTTGAAAGCCTGTGCTATGACGCTTTGCATTCACTTCTGGATTTGAGAAAATCCGGGCTGGAACACGTGGTGTTTTTGAACGTGATCGAACGGGAAAAAGTGTCCATGCGCAGAGGCAAGGGATATGTCAAGGAAGACGAGATCCGGCTCAAGGAAATGGCCAATATCCGGTTCATCGACTGGGCCGAAAACCTTTTTGAAATGGGCATGGAAGTCGGTGCGTATATTGAGGTGGCATCCTTGATCCCCAAAATTCTGGATGTGGTCGAAAAGGAAACACCGGACCTCATTGTCATCGGCCGGTCCCAGAAAGGAAAGCTGGAACAGCTGTATTCCAGATCCGATATCACGGAACTGACCCGCCGTTCTCCTGTTCCCATACTGGTATTCAAGCATCTGGCCGAAGACAAGATGGTACCGGCAAAACTGTTTGAACGGCCATTGTTTGCCACATCCTGGTCCAACAGCAGCGAAAAAGCGGTTTCCTGCCTCAAGGAACTGGGCGAGGTGATCGGAGAACTTCATCTCATGCACGTGGTGGATGAAAAAGAGCTGAAATCCACAGATACCCACAAAGTCCAGTCCGTGCGGAAAAATGAGCGGAACCGGCTGGAAGATCTGTGCCGCGAATTTGCACAAAAAGGCATATCCGCCAGACCCCATGTGTATGTGGGCGATCCGGAAACCGAAATCCTCAAGGCGGCCAGGGAATACCAGGCCACCCTGATCGTGCTGGGTTTCAGCGACAGAACCGCCCTGGCTGAACGGTGGCTGGGATCCATATCCAGAAACATTGCCGATAAATCCATGTTTCCGTGCCTGTTGTTTCCGGTGAAAAAGTAATGTGTACCAACCCGTGTCAGTGGAATAAAAATGAAGCTTTTATTTATAGATGATGAACAGACCTTTCTGAAGTATCTGGCCAAACGCATGATGCTCGAAGGGTTTGAGGTGACCACCACGTTTTCCGGTGAAGAAGGGGTGGCGGCCGCTGCAAAAGAGCCTTTTGACGTGGCCGTGGTGGACTTGCAGATGCCCGGCATCGACGGTATCGAGGTACAGAAACGGCTCAAGGACCTTCAGCCGGATCTGCCCTGTATTGTGCTTACCGGGCATGGCAGTGTGGAAAACGCCCTGGAGAGCGGCAAATACAACGCGTTCAAGTTTCTGTCCAAACCCGTGGACATGGACACCTTGATTGCAACCATTCAGGCCGCCTATGATCATCGAATGAAACATCGATCCGCCTCAGATGCATTTGACACGGCAGGGACTGCCAAAGGTCCGGTATCCAGAATGTTTCACAAATTCCGCAAACTTTACGGCGTGGAAAAATAAGCCGACATTCGTCCGGTTGTTTTTTACGAGTGTCAGGCAAATGGATTGGTACGTGAAAAAATGGTACGGAAAAAAAAGAGTACAGATAACATAAAAAAACGGTTTAAAAGGGAGAACAGGTGATGCAGACCGGAAAACAGGAAGAAAAACGGGCCGGTTTTTTTTCATTTATAATCACCTTTGTATTCATGTTTGCCACCTGGATCATTTTGTCCGGCCATTTCGAACCGCTTCTGATCGGTCTGGGACTGCTGTCCAGTTTGGCTGTTGCCTGGTTTTTCCATGATCTTCTGTTTGCCGGGGCCGGGGTTCGGGATATCGGGGTATTCGTCCGGTTCTGCCGGTATATGCCGTGGCTGATTGTTGAAATCATCAAAGCCAATTTTCATATGTTGTATCTGGTGTTTCATCCCCGGATGCACCAGATGATCGATCCCCATATCATTCAGTTCCAGGCCGGCCTGACGTCGGATATCGCCATCACCACCCTGGCCAATGCCATCACTTTGACGCCCGGCACGGTTACCATCACGGCCAATGCCGACGGCGGGTTCCGGGTTCATGCCATTGACCGGCAAAGTGCGCAAGGGCTTCCCGGAGAAATGCAGGACCGGGTGGCCCATGTATACGGAGAAACACGATGATCTATTTTTTTTCATGTATTGCTGTCGGGCTCTGTCTGGTCATGATCCTGCCCCTGTATCGATGCCTGATGGGGCCCACGGTGCTGGACCGCCTGGTGGGGGTGAACGCCATCGGCAGCAAAACCGTGGTCCTGCTGCTGCTGATCGGATACCTGTATGAACGGGTGGATATGTTTGTGGATATCGCGCTGGCCTATGCGTTTCTGAATTTTGTGGCGGTCCTGGCCGCGTCCCGGTATTTTCACAAGCGCAAAGGCCTGTATGAAGAATCCTTCATGGAGTAATGATGCATATTATTATCAATATTTTCGCGGGCGCGTTTCTGCTTATGGGCCTGGTTTTTTTTCTGGGCGGGGCCGTGGGGATCATGCGGATGCCCGATTTTTATTCCCGGCTGCATCCGGCCGGCAAACTGGATACCTTAGGGATCTTTGCCATGGTGGCCGGGCTGGTGATCTATAATTTTCATCACCTGTCTGTTGCCATGGTGCTGTTGTCCATCAAAATGTTCTTGATTGTCTTTTTTGTGTTCCTGGCCAGCCCGACCGCCACCCATTCCATTGTGGATGCGGGCATGCGGGCCGGGTTGCGGCCCTGGACCCGAAAAAAGGAAAAGGAATCATAACACATGCTGTGGCCCATTGACCTGATCGTATTGACGTTTGTGATTTTTTGCGCCGTGGCCGCCATCACCGTGAAAGATCTTCTGGGAACCGCCATTTTGTTCAGTGCGTATTCCTTTCTGATGTGTCTGTTGTGGGCCGTCATGGGGGCCGTGGATGTGGCGTTTACCGAAGCGTCCGTGGGCGCGGGGGTCAGCACCGTGTTTCTGGTGGCTGCCGTGTTCAGGACCAGCAGGAGGACCAAAGATTGAAATTCTTAGGGTTTGTCATTGTCTGTCTGACCGGCGGCCTGCTGCTGTATGGTACCATGGATCTGCCGGACTGGGGGGATCCTGCATCACCGGCATCCACCCATCTGTCGGATTATTATATCGAGCATATCCTTGAAGAAACCCGGGTGCCCAACCTGGTCACGGCAGTGCTGGCGGATTACAGAGGGTATGACACCATGTTCGAAACCGCGGTGGTGTTCTGTGCAGGCCTTGCCTGTTTTCTGCTGCTCAGGGATTTTCGGCCCAAAAAAGACCGGTATTTCCGCCATATTCCCACCGGTGTGATGCTGCATGTCAAAAATCCCGAGATCCGGATCATCCCGGGAAACGAATTCGAGCACATGGACCGGGAATGGGTGCCGTCGGATAGAATCATCAAGACCGTGTGCCGGATTTTGATCCCTTTTATCCAGATTTATGCACTGTATGTGGTGGCCCACGGGGATTTTTCTCCCGGCGGCGGGTTCCAGGGCGGCGTGATCTTCGGGTCCAGCCTGATTCTCATGGCCATTTCCTACAACCTGAAGACCCTGATGAAACGGGTGACGGAAAAATTTCTGTCCATTTTTGCCGCCACAGGCGTTCTGATCTATGTGGGTCTCGGGGTCCTGGCCATGATCATGGGCGGCCGGTTTCTGGATTACGGCATGCTGGCACCCCTGGTGCCCTGGGATCCCGGGCATATCCGGGCCCTGGGCATGCTGGGGGTGGAGATCGGTGTGGGCATTGCCGTGATGGCGGTCATGGTGATCATTTACGTGAACATCGTGTCTGAGGGCAGACATGATGAAGGACTTTAGGAGAACCCCATGACTGAACTTGTAGGGCTGATCGTGGCCAAATACAATTTCTGGCTGTATATCATCCTCATGATGATCGGGCTGTATGCCATGATCGCTAAAAACAACCTGATGAAAAAACTGGTGGGCATGAACATCTTTCAGACCGCCATTATTTTGTTTTACGTGTCCATCGGATACAAGCACGGGGCCACGCTGCCCATTATTCAGGGGGACCATGGCGGTCACGGGACCCATGGGGCCGTCATCCATGCGGCCGAATATATCAACCCGCTGCCCCATGTGCTCATGCTGACCGCCATCGTGGTGTCCGTGGCCACATTCGGGGTGGCCATGGCGTTGTGTGTACGGGTCTACAGGCGGTACCAGACCCTGGAAGAAGATGAACTTCGAATCCGTTTATCGGAAAAATAACCCATGAACCACATGCCGGCAATACTTGTACTGGCCCCGCTGTCAGGGGCGTTTTTTTCAGGCCTGGCCGCCTGGATCAAACCGTCGTTTTCCTATTATATCGCCCTGGCGGCCACACTCCTCTCAGGTGTGGCGGCCACCTGTGTGCTGGGGGATGTGATGGCGGCCGGCACCGTGCAATACCGCATGGCCGGATGGGCCCCGCCCATGGGCATCGAATTGCGGATCGATTCCCTCAATGCCATGGTTCTGGTGCTGATCAGTGCCATCGCGTTTTTGAACCTGGTGGCCAGTGTCAGAAGCGTGGACCGGGAAATCCCGGACCGGGCCCCCTCTTTTTATGTCATGTATCAGCTGTTTGTTGTAGGGCTTTTAGGCGTGACCGCCACCGGCGATCTGTTCAATTTGTATGTCCTCATCGAGATCACCTCCCTGACCTCCTATACCATGATCGCGCTGGGAGAAGAGGGCCGGTCCCATCTGGCCGCGTTGAACTATATTTTCATCGGGGTGATCGGGGCCTCGTTCTATCTGTTGGGTGTGGGGTATCTCTACATCACCACCGGCTCGTTGAACATGCAGGATGTGGCGGTGATACTCAAGCAGATTCCAGGATCATCCAGTGCCGTACTGACCGCGTTTGTCCTGTGCATTTTAGGGGTCTGGATCAAGATGGCCCTGTTTCCGCTGCATGTATGGCTGCCCAATGCCTATGCGTTCGCCCCCGTCGGGTTTGCCCGGGTGGTGGCACCGCTCATGACCAAGGTGATGGTATATGTGATGGTGCGGCTGATGATCACGGTGTTCGGCCTGGACTATGTTTTCAATACCCTGCATCTGGCGGACATCGTGGTGTGGCTGGGGGTGATCGCCATTCTGGCCGGGGCGTTCATGGCGCTGTTCCAGACCGACTTAAGAAAGATGCTGACCTACATCATCGTGTGCGAGATCGGATATATGGTGGGCGGGGCCTGGCTGGGGAACACCCTGGGCATGGCCGGCGCCATTCTTCATATCCTCAATGACGCGTTGATGACATTTGCCCTGTTTCTGGCTTTGGGCAACATTGTTTATGTGCGAAAACAGGTTGCCTTTTCCAATCTTCAAGGGTTGTTTGCCACCATGCCCTGGACCATGGCCGGGCTGGTTCTGGCGGCACTGAGCATCATCGGTGTGCCGCCCACCTGCGGGTTTTTCAGCAAATGGTATTTGGTGCTGGGCGCGTTCGAGGCCGGTGCCTATCATTTTGCCGCGGCCCTGATCATCTCCAGCCTGGTGTGCGCGGTGCTGTTTTTCAAGGTGTTTGAGATCTGTTTTTTCGAGCCCATGGCAACATCCCATGGTCATCATGATTATGGGGGTGTCGTCATGACCGAGGCACCCGTCTCCATGCTGGTGCCGCTGGGGCTGGTGAGCACGGCCATTGTCGCTGCCGGTGTGTATGCCGGCACCATTGTCAATACTCTGATCCTGCCGTTTCTGCAGTAAGGAATCGCCATGGAATCCATCATCTCATACAAACCGCTGCTGGCTGTGCTGATCCCTGTGCTGGTCATCCCCGTGCTCATGTCATCCGCCCGACGGCCCAACGTCCGGGAAGCCTGGGTGTTTGCCGCCGGATTCATCATGTTCGCCCTGGTGCTGTCCATGACACCGGTGATCCTGGCCGGACACCGGATCGAGCTGACCCTGTTCCGGTTGATGCCCGGAGCGGATATCGCATTCCGGGTGGACGGCCTGGGCATGCTGTTCGCCCTGGTGGCCGCCAGTCTTTATATTGTCACCTCCCTGTATTCCATCGGATACATGCGGGGATTGAAGGAACATGGCCAGACCCGGTTTGTCTGCTTTTTCGCCCTGGCCATCGCCGCCACCATCGGGGCCGCGTTTTCCGCCAACCTGGTGACCTTGTACCTGTTTTATGAAATGTTGTCTTTAGCCACCTATCCTCTGGTGGCGCACCATGAGGATGCAACATCAAGGATTTCGGCAAGGCGGTACCTGACATTCATCCTGGGCACCTCCATCGGCCTGGTGCTGCCGGCCATGATCTATTGCTATCATGTCACGGGCACGCTCGAGTTTTCCACGGCCGGTATTTTTGCGGGCCAGCTGTCAAAGCCGGGTGCCACCGTGCTGCTGCTCATGTTCGTGTTCGGGTTTGCCAAAGCCGGGGTCATGCCGTTTCATTCCTGGCTGCCGGCGGCCATGGTGGCACCGACGCCGGTGAGCGCGCTGTTGCATGCCGTGGCCGTGGTCAAGGTGGGGGTGTTTTCCATTGTCAGGGTGCTCACCGGGATTTTCGGGGTGGACCTGCTGGGGACGTTTCACCTGGGAACCCTGGTCATGGTTATCGCATCCATTACCATTCTGGTGAGTTCCTGCATTGCCCTGTCCCAGGATGAACTCAAACGCAGACTGGCCTTTTCCACCATCAGCCAGCTGTCCTATATCATCTTCGGGGTGGCCATGCTGTCCTCGATGGGCCAGCTGGGTGGTGTGATCCATATCTTGATGCACGCATTCGGCAAAATCACCCTGTTTTTCTGTGCCGGTGCCATTTTTGTGGCCACCGGCAAAAAATATATCTCTCAGATGAAGGGTCTGGGCAGGCAGATGCCCGTGACATTTGCCGCGTTTTTTATCGGATCGTTAGGGGTGATCGGCCTGCCCCCCACCGGGGGATTCTACAGCAAGTGGCACCTTATTTTGGGAACCCTGGAGGCCGGCCAGACCATTTTCATGGTGGTGCTGCTGATCTCTTCGTTTCTGAATGCATGCTATTTTCTGCCCATCGTATTCCAGGGATTTTTCGGCAAACCGGATGACAGGCTGTTGGACGCCCCGGTTGCCATGCAGGAAGCCAACCTGTGCCTGGTGGTGCCGCTGGCTGTCACGGCCCTGGCATCCATTGCCCTGTTTTTCTTTCCGCAGATGTTTGTAGACCTGATCGTTCTGGGTCTGAACCTGTGAGTGGGGATACGGCTCGAACAGAAC
>JAABTO010000385.1 GCA_011389835.1 Desulfotignum sp.
AAAGAACCTGGGTCAGATCCCGCCGCATGGCCATTTCAAGATGCGCCTGAATCCGTAGGGACCGGTGACACCGCCCGGAAAACACCGGCCAGCCCTTTTGAAAATTTAGTGGCCTGACAAAACAATCGATGATATGATGCAGGGTATCTATTCGGAAACATAAGATGGTTTGTTTCTTTTTAATCATCGGCAGACGCAATCAGAACCAGCCAAACGCTCATCTACAGTGTAAGGGAGGACAGCCAAATGATCACCCTGAACGTGAACGGCAAAAAAAGATCGGTTGATGCTGACCCCGGCACGCCCCTGCTGTGGGTCCTGAGGGACCACCTGGGATTTACCAGTGTCAAATATACCTGCGGGATTTCCGAGTGCGGCATGTGTACGGTGCTCATTGACGGAGAGGCCCGGCGATCCTGTATTGTGTATCTGGATGAGGTCCTTGAAAGCGAGATTACCACCATCGAGGGCCTGGCCGAGGAGCACCCGGTAAAGGTGGCGTGGATTGAAAAGCAGGTCCCCCAGTGCGGATACTGCCAGCCGGGGATCATGCTCCAGGCTGCTGATTTTTTGTCCAGGGAACCGAATCCCACCGACATCCAGATCAATGAGGCCATGGACAATGTCATCTGCCGGTGCGGTTCCCATCCGCGAATTAGAGCGGCGATGCATCTGGCTGCCCGACTGGCGGCAAAACAGGGAGGATAAGATCATGGAGACCATCATGACACGCAGATCTTTTTTACAAAAGAGCAGCCTGGTACTTGCCATAGGGGCTTTTTCCGGCAGTCTGAAACTGATGAATGTTTCATCAGCCCAGGCAGCGGCAGATCCCGCTTTCAAGCCCCATGCCTTTCTTGAGATCGCACCGGACAATACCATCACCGTCTGGGTGGGCCAGACCAATCTGGGCCAGGGCACCCATACCGGCATTCCCATGGTGATTGCCGATGAACTGGATGCGGCCTGGGAAACGGTCCGGGTCAGACCGGCCCCTGCGGCAGATGCATTTAAGGACCCGGTCTGGCATATGCAGGTGACCGGCGGCAGCACCAGCATCCGTCACCGGTGGGACCTGCTGCGCACAGTCGGGGCCGCAGCCCGGCAGATGCTCATGGAAGCGGCTGCCCGGCAATGGAAAATTCCTGTGCAAACCTGCACCACAAAAGACGGCAAGGTCATTCATCCGGAAGGAAACACCCTGCGATACGGGCAGCTTACACTGGCTGCAGCAGCACTTGCAGTGCCGGAAAAACCGCCCCTGAAAACCCCTGGTGAATACCATATTATCGGGACCCCGCGGCAGCGGCTGGACATCCCGGACAAGGTCATGGGCAGGACCGCATTTGGCATGGATTTTACCGTGCCGGGCATGTGCACGGCAGTGGTGGCCCGGCCGCCCCGTTACGGCGCTTCCCCGGAATCCTATGATGAACCGGCAGCCATGGCCGTCAAAGGGGTACTCAAGGTGGTGCCCCTTGAAAACCGGGTTGCGGTGTGTGCCGAAACCACCTATGCAGCCATGACCGGAAGGGATCTGCTCAAAATTAAATGGTCCAAAGGATCCCTGCCCGAACTGAATGACGCATTTATCGATACGGTATATCAGAATCATCTGGAAAAACAGGGATCGGTGGCCAAAAGCACCGGAGATGTCCAAACAGCCTTGGCAGAGGCCTCACAGACCCTGGAACAGCAGTATAAACTGCATTATATCTCTCATGCCCAGGTGGAGCCACTAAACTGCACCGCACATGTGGAAAAAGACCGCTGCCGGATCTGGGCTCCGACCCAGGGGCCGACCCTGGCCCAGATGACGGCAGCCAGAATCACCGGCCTGCCCCCGGACAAGGTACGTGTCGAGATTCTGCCCGCCGGCGGCGGATTCGGCCTGCGCGGGGAACCTGATCCGGTAATTGATGCGGTTTTGCTGTCAAAAGACCTGAACCGGCCGGTAAAAGTGGTCTATACCCGGGAGGATGATTTCAGCAATGACTATTTCCGCCCGGCAAACCAGTCGCGTATTTCAGCAGGCCTGGACAGGGACGGACGGATCACCGCCTGGTCCCACAAGGTGGCGGCCCAATCCATCATGATGCGCATCATGCCCCAGCACGTCCAGAACGGGATTGACCCGGATGCCGTATCCGGCACCGTGGATATGCCGTATGAGATTCCCAGCCATGATGTGACATACGCCATGGTGGACCTGCCGATCCAGGTGGGATGGTGGCGGGCCGTAGGGTATTCCATCAATGC
>JAABTO010000124.1 GCA_011389835.1 Desulfotignum sp.
GGTCGGCTGCGGCATTCGGTCCGTGCTTCACCCTGCTGGTGACCCGGATCACCGAAGCGGTGACCGGCAAGAAACTGGTGAAAGACAATGTGATTCACCTGCTGGCCAAAATATCCGGATGGATGATCGTTACCTATATGATCGCCAAACTGATCGATACCTGGTACTGGGCATACTACACCGCACCCGGGCTGGGATTCGAACTGAGCCATTTCTATACCAACAACGGGTTTTACGGGTATTGGATTCTGGTGGCGGAGATCATAGTCTGCGGCGTGGTCCCCGGGCTTCTGCTCATCAACAAGTCCACCCGGGAAAATCCCAACTTCCGGCTGATCGCCATTATTCTGGCGGTGATCGGGGTGTCTTTGAACCGCTGGGTCATGGTGCTCCAGATCATGGCGGTCCCGGTCATGCCGTTTGATACCTGGGCGCTGTATATCCCGTCCTGGCAGGAAGTGGCCACAACCATCCTGCCGGTGGCGTACGGTATCATTTTAATTGCGTTCGCCTACCGGTACCTGCCGGTGTTTCCCCAGGAGCTGGAATTGAATCAGTCCAAGGTCCAGAAATCTTAGGAAAGGAGAAAAATTATGTTTCCATTTATTTTCGAATGGATATGGGACATCGGCCATGTGCTCTTTTTTGGCGGTTTCTGGTATGCCATCGGCATTCTGGGCGCCGGCATGACCTACTGCATTGTCAAATCCGCCATCGATACCATGAATGATACAGGAGACAATCATCACTGAATGATCGGTTCAAACATATGTGATCGATAGTCAACCGCCGGCCCGATTCTGATACACAGGATCGGGCCGGCTTTTTTTTGTCAGGCAGGCATATGTCCGGCAGCAGGGGGGAGTCGGGTCTATTTTTTCGGGGCCGTTGCCACCCAGTAAACCGCCCAGGCAATAATCACCGGCACCAGGCCGATGACCGCAAATTTCAATACAGGCCCTTCCCAGGGTTTGATCACCAGTGCGACGGCAATGGGGTACAGGACAGATGCCACGATGGCAGCCCTTTTTTTTTGGGACAACCGGGCGATTTTTTCCTTTGGATCTCTTGTGGGCTGGGGTTTGAGCATCCGTGGCAGGATCAGGATACCGGATATCAGAAGAATCAGCACCAGAATTTCACTTATACCGGTCACGGCGTTTCCTTTTTGAATGGTTTCCATTTAATGGGGTTTATATCCCAGAGAACCCGTGGTTTGTCAATGGCGGCATCCCATTATTCCAGATGAGTTCGGATAAACGCACTCATATCCGCCAGCACCCGGTCCGGTTGCTGGAT
>JAABTO010000125.1 GCA_011389835.1 Desulfotignum sp.
CCGTCAACCGTGAGAAACCGGGTCACGGTTTGTTCCTTTTTTTGAAAAAAAGGGTCCAGGGCAGCCGGTTGTAGCGGAGCAGGTGATAAATGGCGTAAAGCACCACCCCGTCGTCCACCCATCCCAGAAACGGGACCAGAAGTTCCGGAATCAGGTCCACCGGTGAGATCAGGTAGATCACTCCAAAAAGAACCAGCAGAATTTTATGGGATGGTTTCATGGGACGGGTCATTTTTTGTGTTTGATGCCGGGGAATTCAGTACATCCATCATGGTAAACAATCGTCTGGTGACACGGGGATCGGCCAGCTGTTTTTTTAAAAACACCACCGCGTCAAATGTCCCTTCCACATAGATCTGCCGGCCGTTGACATTGTGTTTGAATTCAAACAGCGCGGATCCGTCCGAAGCGGTCAGGGTGTAGGTGTGCCAGCCATGACCGGACAGATAAGGTTCCGGCACCTGCCACTGGGTTTTCTGAATTTCGGGATCCCGGATCTGCTGGATCTGCTCCGGTTTGAAATCCACCCCCAGGCGGTTGAAATATCCCACCATGGCTTTGGCCGTGCCGGATGTGTCCGCTTTTGTCTGCTGGTGACTTTCCTTTATTTCAAGGGTGTAGCCTTTGAACAGACCCGGGAACTGATCCGCGGCAAACGCCATCATGGCCTGAAATCCCACAATCTGTTTGGCCATGTTGGGGGCGATCACTGCTGGAACGTCCCCCTGGGAGACCTCTTTTTCCAGTGCCTGCCGGTCACCGCCGGTGGTGCCCATCACAAAGGGGATGCGATGATGGATGTAAAACCGGGCATTGGCATTGACGGCTGACGGATGGGTATAGTCAATGGCGATGGGGTTCCCGTACTGCTGCCGGATGTCTGAAACGGCGGTTTCCCGGGCATCCGGTTTTATCAGTGTGATATCGATGTTATCGATCCGGACAAAGGTGTCCGGGATATCGGGTCCGGTCAGGGAGGCCGGAATGAGTTGGAACCGCGGATCAGACACTGCGGCCCGGGCCATGGTCGCCGCCACGTTGCCCGGCAGCCCGTTGATCATGACTAAAACAGGTTTCATGAGAATTCTCCTTACAAACTCATAATCAGTTTTTTGAGACGGCGGAGGGTATCCGGCGCTCTGGTTTGTCCCCATCGCTTCAACGAGGCAACCGCCGCCGGGATATGGGTTTCAAACCACCCTTTTTTCTTTACCCGGCTCAGATAGGCAAATGCCCCGAGTACCTGAAGGTTCCGGGTCAGGGTGCAGTAATCAACGCTTTGGACAAACCGGTGCCGGCTGTCTGAAGATGTCAGGTTCAGCCGGTCCATGGCATAAGCCAGCAGATCCGTTTGTACTGGTTCGGGCAGCATTACATAGGGGTCCACCAGCAGAGATGCCAGATCATATTGAATCGGGCCCAGCCGTGCGGCCTGGAAATCAATGAAAAACGGTGTCCCGTCTTTGATCATGATGTTTTTCGACTGACAGTCCCGGTGCATCAGGCCTTCCATGCCGTGTGCCAGGGCACGGTCGGCAATAAAGTGAAACTCATCCGCCAGCGTATCAAACAAAATATTTTTCCCCAGATACGTGTGAATAAAGCTGTCCATAAAATACCGGCACTCTTTTTCCAGAATCAGGGATTTAGAATAATACGGGGTCTGGCAGGTCCAGGACAGGTCAAATCCGTCAGCCCCTTTTTTTGAAAACACGATCAACCGGTCAATGACCTTCCGGTAAATATGAATGATGTCCCCCGGTTCCGACATCTGGTTCACCACATCGGCCAGATGGGTGTTTCCCAGGTCCTGGACCGCCACCATACCGGCCAGGGCATCGTGGGCCAGTATCTTGGGGACACATACGTCCCGGTCATGGAGATGGTTGCCGATTTTAACAAAAGCATCCATCTGTGAGCGGGACTGAGTTCCCGGCAGACAGATGCCGTGATCACAGACAATTGCAGACCGGACAGGGATGTCCGAACCAAAGGAGATGTCCTGATTCGGTCTTGCCCGGAACCAGGCCCGGTCGGATCCGTCTCCGGACAAGGCCTGGATCTCAATGCCGGTCACCGGGGCGTCAAGGACTTTGGCGCTGATCCACAGCCGGGCAGTGCGTGCGTAGGTATCGATGGTGCCGAGGTCTTCCCAGAACAGGTCACGGGCCACGTAGCCTTTGATCCGTTTGGCCGGACACAGCCGGGAATACCAGTCGATACTGGAAAAAACCGGTTCTTCCGGCAGAAGGTCAAAGATATCCGGAGACACCACCTGGATGCCGGTGAATGCCAGTCCCTGCCCCGGGGACCGAAATCCCGTGATCCATTCGTTTGCATCCATGGTCACCTGGTTGTAGGGGGCGCGGTTATGGAGCACCAGGGTGGCCAGGGCGCCGTTTCTATGATGAAACCGCCACACATCCGTCAGATCGATATCTGTCACCACATCGCTGTTGATTACAAAAAAACAATCATCCGCCATCAGGTCCTTGACATTGGCAATGGCGCCCCCGGTATCGAGAATAAGGGGCTCATGGACTGGACGGATATCCACATGCGGTCCGACATCCAGGCAGGCGAGAAATTCGGTGATCTGATCGGACAGATGGTGGGTGTTGATCAGGATCCGGCGGCATCCGCACGCCATCAGCCGGTCGATGGTATGTTTGAGGATCGGTACCCCGCCCAGGGTGAACAGGGGCTTGGGAATTGTCCGGGTATGGGGCAGCAGTCTTGTTCCGAATCCGGCCGCCAGTATCAATGCGTTCATGACCTGTCGTCAGGAAGCGATCATCCGGATCAGCCGGTTGATGATCTGTTTGTAGTAATCGATCTGGATCTGGTCGTCAGATCCGTTGATGCCGTTTTGGCTGAAGAACCTGGCCGCATTCCGGTAGTTGATTAAAGACAGGGATTCTTTCAGGGTCACCTGTTTGCGTTTGTACAGCCGGCTGCCGTGGGAATGGATCTTCTTGGCCATTTCCTTTTCATCCCGGGGGATTTTGTTCTCTTTTTCAAAATAGAGCAGCGCGGTTTCATACGATTCCAGAAAAGGCAGCATAAATGCGGCAAACCACTTGAGTTTTCGCAGTCCCCGGGATGTCAGGTTGAGCATGTCCATGCGGTCGGGGTCCGGCACCAGAATACCTTCACTGATAAATCCTTTGATACAGTTGGAAAGATATTCTTCACAGGTGGTTTCTTCGTCATTGAAGAATTCATCATGAAACAGTTTTTCAAGAAATTGGTACCGTCTGACCAGATCCGGCAATGAGAACTTGAACCGGTCCACCTCCAGAATCGCCACAGCCGTATATGCGGACGGCACAAAAAAACAGATCACGGAATTTTTGTAATAATCCAGAATCGCGCGCTTGTTGTGCTTGACGATAAAGTAGGTGTCATCGGTGATCTCTTCTTCATCCTCGTCCACCAGTTCCATGAAATTTCTGGAAAGAAAATTATGGATCACGGTGTTGAACGTGTTGTCCAGGTCCAGGAGAAGGGTTTCCGACAGTTCCACCTTGTCGTTCATCAGCATGTTGAGGTAGGTGTTGGCCCGTTCGATCATCTGGCCTTTGGAAAAGTTGTTTTTCGGGCTGTTTAAAATGGCACTGGCCACGATGCCGTGAGGAGTTGCCACGGCCTGTCTGTTGATGGCGGCCATTAATTTGTAGCTGAATTTCTTGACAAACGACATGAACTCCTGATCGGATGCCCGGGCCGGATCCATGTGCATTTTCTGCATATACGTCTTGATGGAAATGGGGTCGTCAAACCGGATATAGACTTTGCCGTATTTCTTTTTCAGAAACTTGCGGGTGCTGATCAGCCCTTTCAGGGTTTCCGGGCTCTTGCTGCCCCCTTCGATCTCCTTGAGATAGGCATCTTCCTCCAGAACCCGGTCATAGCCGACAAATATGGGTACAAAATACAGGTTGTCGCAAGCCCCGTTCAGATAGGCCTTAATGATCATGCCCATCCCTCCGGGCCGGGGAGTCAACAGTTTACCGGTGCGGCTCCGGCCCCCTTCGATGAAAATTTTGATATTGAATCCTTCGTACAACAATTTTTCCAGGTATGCGGCAAAGATTTTGCTGTACAGTTTGGCGCCCTTGAAGGTCCGTCTCAGAAAAAAAGCGCCCCCCCCTCTGAACAACGGCCCCAGAGGCCAGAAAGACAAATTTTTCCCCGCCGCGATATGGGGGCAGGGCATGTTGTTTCGAAACATGACATAAGGCAGCAGCAGATAATCCAGATGGCTTTTATGGCAGGGGACCAGGATCAACGGGGCTTCAGTATATTTTTCACGCATGCGGTTGATCTGTTTCTGATCCATCACCAGACCTTCGAAAATGTTTTTGAAGATCCAGGTGAGAATCCAGTTGCCCAGGTTGATAATCCGCAGGTTATAGTTGGCTGCGATTTCATTGATATAGGCGGCGGCTTTTTTGTTGGTTTTTTTCAATGAAATATTGTTTTCTGCGGCGTACTCCGCCAGAAATTCTCTGAGGGACTGGCGGGTCAGGATATCTTCCGTGATTTCCTGCCGGGATTTGAGCACCGGCCCGGTAATGCTTTTTCGCTGGCGGTTCAGGATATCCACCAGAAAGCTTCTCAACCGGTGGGTCTGAAACTCCGAATCCAGATGCTGAATTTCAGGCCGTGAAAGAAATTCTTTCAGATTTACAGGGCGGGCCAGTTCCACCCGGATCTTTTCCGGATGACGCATCAGGATGGTCATTCGTTTCAACCATCCGGGTTTTTCATGGGTGCCGAACAGAATTTCCCCCAGACCCGGGTTTTTATGCATGGGTCTGGTCACATAGATGATGTCTTCAGGGATGATGATCACCGGCCGTTTAAGATGTTTTTGAAATTCAATCAAATGAAACAGCGGGTCGGGGGTGGCGCGGATGAACCGGTTGTAGAAATCGTCTTCTTCTATCAGATGAACAAACCCGGATTTGCCTGAATACAGCTCCTGGAAGGCGTATCCGGATCTGTAGAAATCCTTGAACGTGAAATGGTGAAAAAAATAATCCAGATGAGACAGCCAGATCCGGAGCAACCGTTTGACCGGCAGCAGAAAAAAGAAGTGCAGGTCAAACCCCAGCTCCGGATAGGGCATGCCCAGCTCTTTGAGCCGGGAATGAAAATACAGAAAATCGAACAGCCGCTTGTTTTTGCTGGCGTAAATGATACATGCATTCTTGTCCAGGGCGTTGATTTTCTCCAGGTTGTGATCATCCAGATTGATTTTCCGAACCGGTCGTTGCAGTATTTTCCGGGTGATATAGCTGTGATTCCCCGGATAAAGGTTGGTGAAATAGTCGGATGTGTCTCCCAGCAGGTAATCGATAATACAGCGTATTCTGGCCCTGGTCTTGCGGGTCAGGGTTTTGAAAAACTGGAAAAGGTGCATGCATGCTCCCTGATGGTTATCGCCTAAAAATTGTGCGGTTCAACCGATAATTATTAACAGACCTGACCTTTAAAGGCAATATGTATTGTTGACCTCCGGTCGAAGCTTCTGCCAAAATGGTCTTGATAAATGTACATGTCTATGCTATTTACCAAAAAATATTGATATGATGCATTTTACGGTTGTGTGACCCATTTCGGGCAGTGAAAAAAACAAGGAGGAATTACTTATGAAGACGTTGATCGGCGGCGCAATAGCAGTGCTTCTCGGTGTGGTCGGACTGGCAGTCTGGTTTGGTCATTTTTTGAATCTTCTGGCCGGATGTATTCCGCCGGTTCTGCTGCTGGGCGGCGGGCTTGCGCTGTATCTGGGGTTTGATGAACTCAAGGATTCATGGAAGAACAAAGAAGGCAAGGATGCCCCGGCAGATGACAAGTCGCGAATCGCCGAGCTGGAAAAGGAACTGAACGAACTGAAGAAAAATTAGTCCTGCCGGCTCAGTCGATCCCGTGCCGGACGATTGAACCATTCCAGGTGGTTGAATATTGAAAGGGCCTGTCTTGTACGGCCCTTTTTTTATCGGTCCGGTGCAAGGTTGTAACCCGCCACAGATCATTCATACAGACGGTAGTCGCGTGAAACGATTTTGAATGTATCCAGTTCATTTTGCCATCCCGCCCGGATTGTTTTGATGTCCGTCAGTGCGCAAAGGTCTGTGCGAACGGCCGGATCTCCCAGGATCAGGTCCACTGGCAGGCGGTCGTATTCATATTCATACGGGGGCGGTTTGAATGCAAAGGCATCCGGGTGATGTTTGATGATCAGCTGTAATGCCAGCAGGGAGGCGGTATAGGGTTCGAACCGGTTTCGGTTCGTGACGTGAATGTGAAATCCGTTGCAGGGCTGATCCTGCCATTTGCCGGACGTGGGCTGAAAACACACCGGCCTGAAACAGGCCCCGGAAACTTTCCGGTTCAATATGGGCGCCATGACCGCGGTGTTGACAAACGGGGCCCCGAACAACTCAAACGGCAGTGTGGTTCCGCGCCCTTCACTGATATTGGTCCCTTCAAAGATCACCTGACCGGGATAGACCATGCAGGACAATGGTGTGGGCAGGTTGGGTGACGGGGGAATCCAGGTCCGTCCGGTGTCATCCCAGTACATGTCCCGCTGCCAGCCGGACATGGGAACGACGGTCAAATCGCATCCGATCCGGCATTCCCGGTTGAAAAATCGGCAGATCTCCCCCACTGTCATGCCATGACGCATGGGGATGGGAAACCGTCCCACGAACGAAGCAGATTCCGGTTTCAGCACATTGCCTTCCACCCGGGTGCCGCCGATAGGATTGGGCCGGTCCAGAATGACCACGGATTTTCCGGTCCGGGCCGCCATTTCCATGCAGTGGGAAATGGTATAGATAAAGGTGTAGACCCGGGTCCCCACGTCCTGGATGTCCACCACCAGGGTGTCGATGTTTTCAAACATCTGTGTTGTGGGAATCCGGGTGTGGCTGTACAGGCTGTAAATGGGAATGCCCAGTTCCGGTTCCCGGCCGTGGGGGGATTCGATCATGTTGTCCTGTTTTTCCGCGTAAAATCCATGCTGGGGGGAAAAAAGCGTGGTGAGCCGGCCGGGAAAAAGGTCCGCCAGTATCCGGACGGCATGGCTGAAGTGTGAATCCACTGAAGCCGGATTGGCAAGCAGGCCCAGCCGGCGGCCTTTGAGTGTGGATTGAAAACCGTGTGTCAGGTTCTCAAGTCCGATGGTGACACAGGACGTCATTTGCTGCTCCACAGAATGTCATTGTTTTCAGGTTATGGTTGACAAAACATTAAATCCTAACTATGTGGAGGCCTGACCGCAACCATTAATTTTGATTTGTTTGTTTTTTTGAGAAGGAACCTTGTGCATGGTGTTTAAAATCAGTGAATCCATCGCCTCTTTGAAGCCATATGAGGCCGGCAAGCCGTTGAAGGAACTTGAACGGGAGTACAATATCCGGTCGGCCGTGAAACTGGCGTCCAATGAAAATCCGCTGGGGTTTTCACCGCAGGTCACGGATGCGGTGATGAAAAACTTGCATCGTATGAACCGGTATCCGGAACCGGTGGCACATGACCTGTGTGAGAACCTGGCCCGGTATCACGGGGTGGCACCGGAAAACATCGTTCTGGGAAACGGGTCGGATGATCTGATCGCCCTGCTGGCCCATGCATTTCTGAACCCTGAAGATCATGCAATCATGCCGCTGCCCTCTTTTCTCATGTATGAGATCAGTGTGAAAACCGCCAAAGGCATTCCGGTCATGGTCCCCCTGTCCGGGTTCGA
>JAABTO010000386.1 GCA_011389835.1 Desulfotignum sp.
TGAAATGATCCCGGTGACATTCCAGGACCAGCGCATCGAGGCTCTCGCCCCGCATGGTTTCCAGAAGTCTGAGCAGCCAGTACCGTTTTCTGGCCCCCTGAACACGTCCGGCATTGGCCATGGGAACGGATACCGCCTGAAGGATCTCTTCCAGGTCCTTTTTTGAATAGGCGGGGTTGAATCCCAGCACCGCCTTGATCTGCCGCTGGGTGAGCAGGTCATGATAGCGGCGGATGGGGGAGGTGGCTGTGGTATAGGCCTTGACACCCAGGCCGGAGTGTGCCTGGGGATCGGTGCTGATCACGGCCCGGCTCAAATGCTTTCGCTGCATGAGGTTGGGCAGAAGCGCTGTTTCAATCCCCTTGAACAGCCGCTGGCTGGGCGGGGGCTGGGACCGGAATACCGCCGGAATCTGGTGGTCAGCCAGGAATTTGGCCATCAGGGAATTGGCAAAAATCATCATTTCCGACACCAGCATCCGGGAAGGATTTTCCCGGTCCACCTTGGCATATCGGATTTCCCCGTTATCTTCGAGCCAGATATTGACTTCGGGCAGCGTGATCTGGACCGCACCGGCCTTGAGGCGTTTTTCCCTCAGCAGGGTGGCGATCTTGTGGAGGCTGGTGATGGGGTCGTCCTTGCCGTTCAACAGGTTGGCCTCGGTGTAGCTCATTTGATGATGGACCTGAATGATGCTGGGGACAATCTGGACATCCTGAATTTCAAAAAACCGGCTCATCTGGATCAGGGTGGAGATGGCCGGCCGGACCTCCCCCTGCCTGAGGCTGCACAGGTCATCGGATAAATCAGCCGGCAGCATGGGCAGCTTGTCGTCGGGCATGTAAATGGAGCTGGCCCGCTCCCGGGCCGCCAGGTCGATGGGATCTCCGGATCTTATGTAGGCCCCCACATCGATGATATGGATGCCCAGGCGGTACCCCTGGTCCGTGTTTTCAAGGCTGATGGCATCGTCATAATCCATGGTGGACTGGCCGTCGATGGTGATCAGCGGGACCTGGGTCAGGTCTTTCCGGCCTTGATCCTGAAAAACCCGGGAACTGGTGAGCGACAGGTTTCTGGCGGCAGTGGTCACTTCCGGGGAAAATCGGGTGGGAATGCCCATGGACAGCAGATGGACGTTTTCATCCACATCCCAGACGCCGGATCGGACAAAAAAATGAAACAGGGTGTCCGGGGTCGTCAGACCGGCATTTTTGAGCATCTGTCTGGCCAGGGATGCATGATCACTGTCGTTTCCGTACAGATAATAATCTTTGAGGCATGCCATGACCTCGGGATCTGCTTTATCATGGGTCTCCGAGTCGTTCTGCATGGCAGTCAGCCAGGCCACCCCTTTTTGAATCAGGCGGTCTCTTTTTTCCGCTTCTCTGATCTGGCGCTTTTTGGCATCCACCTGTTCGGATGTAAACGGGGCAAAACAGTTCTGGTTGAACTTGAAATACAGGCGGTCATTGAAAACCGCGCGGATGACCGCGGCCTCGTGGTCACAACATAAGGGCGGGTCAAAGCAGAAAACCGTCATGGCGGCCAGATCGATATCTTCAGATTCTTCGTGAAGAATCTCCCAGATTTCGGGAATGTCGATCTGTTCGGATAATTCTCTTCGGGTGTTTGCCGCGGCTTTCAGCTGGTTGATCAAATGATTTCTGGGCTGAGCGGTGTCCAGACAGACCTGTGACACATGGGTCAGTCTTTTTTCAGAAAGGCTGACTTCCCGGCTGTTTTCATTGAGTAATTTGAGCTTGTCTTTTTTTTCGCTTACTATTACTGCTGTTATGATTTTCTGTTGATCAATATATTCAACAATGGTCCCAATTTTCATGAGCCAGACAATAGCAGGAAGGGGGGGTAAAGTCAAACACAGAAACAGGGGACGGCCCCTTGATAAACCAAAGAAGATGGTATAAAATCAGGCATCTGTATGGGAAAGAAAAAGAAATACAAACCGCGAGTGCTGGGTTCGGATGAAGACTTGTTAAGAACCTTCACCCGAAAATCCGTGAAACCGCCTTTGCCCGTGTCCGGGAACACCTCCCCGCCCGTGAATCGTCACGGGCTGCCGGTGGTGGACAAGGTGTTTTCTGATTCATATACCGGGAACTCGGAAAAGCCATGCCGCCCGGAAGCGCCCGATACGCCGGCACAGGAGTTTACCGCGCTGCTGGAATCATATCTGTCCAGACCGTCTGAAAAGAAAAAATCGGTTGCCCCCAAACCCATGCCCTATCATAAAAGGGTCAAGCGGTAT
>JAABTO010000387.1 GCA_011389835.1 Desulfotignum sp.
ATTTCCCGGGCCGGATTGACCCTGGGAAATGTCAGGACATCCACCAGTGCAGGAGGAGAAATCCGTTTCGGGTATCATATTCCACAAGATTTCGGGTCCGATGTCATCCGTGCCGGCGCCGGGGTCAGTGCACCTGTTATCAAAGGGTCAACATCAGGCATAACCTCACTGGGGGCCCATGTATTTGTCAGCTCCCAGGTGGAGGCGGTACTGCATGACATATTTCTTGACGGCAACACCTGGCAAAACAGCCCGAGTGTTGATAAAAAACCGCTGGTGGCAGACCTTTCCGTGGGGGCTTCCTTCAGCATTAACATGTTCAAACTGACCTATCGGCATCTTTTCAGAACCGAACAGTTTGACGGCCAGAAAAAAGGCCATACCATCGGCTCCCTGACCCTGGCAGTTTCGTTTTAACAGGATCCCGGGGAAAATGAAGATGAACTTTTTCTAATTTTTTAAAGGAGACCCCAATGAAGATTTCAACTTGGCTGGATAAAAAAACGGCACAGAAAATTGATGTGTCGCACATCGAATTACCGGCAGATATTTCTTATGACAATGACCCGGATGAAATGCTTTTTTTTGAAGAGTATAAACCTTGCGGATATTTCTGTTCCAGAAATCATCCCTTTGCCACGGTCGAACGATTTGGCCGCTGGTATTACAGCAGAGGTCAAGACAAGAAAGCCGGCATCCATTCATCAGAAATGAAATGGCATCTGTTTACAAAGGACAAAGACCTGGCGCTTCAAACCGCCAAAGCACACATGGAATAGAAAATAAAAATGCTTGTCATCGGTTGCCTCCCTGTGCCGGGTGCGCCGCCGTCTGCCTTCTGTTTTCTCTACTTCGGGGGGAAAGACGGTGTCAGGTATATCCGTCCGGGTAGAATCCGCAGGATTTGCGGATCACCAGTTCGGTCTGGATCAGAACGTTGTTGCACAATCCCCGGCGTTTGGGGTCCTGGAGTTTTTTGATCAGTATCTCGGCACAGGTCATGCCCATGTGGTGCTGGTCCTGCCGGATGGTGGTCAGTTCGATACCGATCAGCGATGCAAAACTGATGTCGTTAAATCCCACCAGCGCCAGGTCTTCAGGTATCCTGAGACCTGCCGCATAGGCGGCTTCCCGGACGCCTAAGGCCATGTTGTCATCCTGGGCGAGAATGGCGGTGGGGCGGGGGGCGGAGCATGTGAAAATTTTTTGGGCTGCGGTGAATGCCCTGTCTTTGGTGTAGCCGCAGTCTACGAACCAGTTGTCCGGAATAGAAACCCCCCATTCTTTGAAGGCATCCACGGCTCCGCTGGTTCGGGTGATGGCGGTGGAGGCGTCCATGTCGCCGGCGATCACGGCAATGCGGGTATGGCCCAGCCGGCACAGGTGGGTGGCGGCCTGGTGTGAACCGCTGTAATTGTCCAGGGTCACGGAATCGATGTGACCGGCTTTCCGGGGGTTCAGGATCATCCGGTTGACCAGGACATAGGGCATTTCCATCTCATCCAGCAGATCGATGGCCGGGTCATCCTGGCGGACCGTTGACAGGATGACCCCGTCCACTCCCTTGGCGCCCAGCATCCGGATGATGGTTTCCTGGCTCTCCTGGTTGTGGTTGGTGTTGAACAGCATGGTACTGTAACCGAATTCACCGGCTTTTTCCTGCACCCCCAGTGCCAGTTCCGGATAAAACGGGTCGGTAATGTTGGTGATGACCAGGCCGATGGCATAACTCTGCCGGGATACCAGCCCCTTGGCAAAATAGTTGGGTTGGTATCCCATCGCCCGGGCCAGGTCCTGTATTTCTTTTCTCGCCGATTTGCCCACACCGGGTTTACCGTTTAAGGCGTTGGATACAGTAGTGGCTGAAACATTGAGTTTACGGGCAATATCTTTGATGGTGACCCTGCTCATGGTTGAACGTCGACTCCCTTTTTCCCTGCCGTGATATCACCTGTTGTCCGGCCCTTCATGAATTGTGAAGGCCGATGGCGGACCCATGACCTTACCCCCCAGGCATTTTTCAGTTTCAGTGTATATCACAGGCCTGCCGTTAATGCCAGAAATTGTTGAAAATCATGCGCCGGATCATGAGCGGGAAAAAACGCTTGACAAGACAGGTGATCTTTTTTAGTTTAACGTTAAAGTTGATTCTGGTGGTCAATTGATATTTATTAGGGCCCAGCCGGGCTTTTTTAACCGCCTGGCAGGCGGTTTGGTTAACTTATTCGTTTAATCCAACAGCATTTCAGGGGGGGGAAGGAGAGATC
>JAABTO010000017.1 GCA_011389835.1 Desulfotignum sp.
GCCGCCCCCAGGGCCGTGGTTTCCGTGACCCTGGGCCGGATCACATCCACGTTCAGGATATCGGCCTGGAACTGCATCAAAGTCCGGTTTTCCACCATGCCGCCGTCCACTTTCAAGGCCTTGAGATTCAGACCCCGGCCCAGGTCTTTTGAAATGGCCGCCACAATATCCTTTGTCTGAAACGCACTGGCCTCCAGCACGGCCCGGGCGATATGGCCTTTGTTGGCAAACTGGGTCAGCCCGGTGATCACCCCTCTGGCATCGGACCGCCAGTATGGGGCGAACAGCCCGGAAAACGCAGGCACGCAGTACACATCCCCGTTGTCTTCAACGGTGTTGGCCAGGGCTTCGATTTCCGGCGCAGAAGCGATCAGCCCCAGGTTGTCCCGGACCCACTGCACCAGGGCCCCGGCATAGGCAATGGACCCTTCCAGCGCATATACCGGTTTTTCTCCCTGTATCTGGTATCCCAGGGTGGTGAGCAGGCCGTGGCTGGAAAAGATGATATTATGCCCGGTATTGAACAGCAGAAAACACCCGGTGCCATAGGTGTTTTTGGCTTCTCCGGGCGCAAAGCAGGTGTGGCCGAACAAAGCGGCCTGCTGGTCTCCTAAAGCACCCCCTACCGTCACTTCCGCCCCTAAAGGGCCGGCGGCATCGGTCCTGCCCAGCGCGGCCGGGTCGGACGACGGCACAATGGCCGGCAGGCAGTCCCGGGGAATTCCGAGAATTTTCAGAATATCCGGGTCCCAGTCCAGGGTGTTCAGGTTCATGAGCAGGGTCCGGGAGGCATTGGTCACATCCGTGACATGGTTTCCTTTTCCCGGCCCGCCCGTGAGGTTCCAGATCACCCAGGTGTCCATGGTCCCGAACAGGGCAGACCCGTTTTCCACCGCCTGCCGGACCGCGGGCACATGGTCCATCATCCATTTGATCTTGGGACCGGAAAAATAGGTGGCCGTGGGCAGGCCGGTCTGTTGCCGGAAGCAGTCTTTGCCGTACACGGCATCCAGGTTCCGGCAGATCTCGTCACTTCTGGCGCACTGCCAGACAACGGCATGATGCAGTGGTTGCCCCGTGTGCCGGTCCCAGGCGGCCACCGTCTCTCTCTGGTTGGTGATCCCGATGGCGGCCAGGTCCCTGCCGGTGAGACCGGCTTTTTTCAGTGCCTTTGTAATGACCGAGACGGTGTTGTCCCGGATCTGGGCCGGATCATGGGCCACCCACCCGGGTTTTTCGCAGATCTGGTCATGTTCCATCCGGCTGACGGTCACCATGCCGCCTTCTTTGTCAAAAATGATGAACCGGGTGCTGGTGGTGCCCTGGTCCACGGCGCCGAGATAGGATGTCATGACATGCCTCCTTGTGACAATGTGTTTCCTACAACCGGATGATCTCAGGTGACTGGCCGCAGTGTTCCAGAAATGTCACCAGGTCCTGGGACCGGATGGTGGTGGTGGCGGTGTTTTCCAGGGGATGAAAATTCAGAAGCTCATGGGTCATCAGCTCTTCGTCCAGAACGATCTTGACCTCGTGATCCTTGATGTTGACTGCGGCAAACGGGGTGACAGCCCCCGGGATCATGCCCAGGACCTCCATGAGCAGGTCGGGCTTGGCAAACGACATGTTGTTGCCGCCAATTTTTTTGGCCACTTCCTTGATTTTGATGGGCTTGTCCGCCAGGGTCACCACCAGGAACAGGTTTTTTTTCTTGTCCTTGAAAAACAGGTTTTTGCTGTGGGCCCCCTCGATGCCGTGCTGGTGCTGAGCCGCCTCTTCCACGGTAAACACCGGAGGGTGTTCATGGTTGGTGTGTTCAATGCCGATATCGGACAACAGGGTGAGCAGTTCTTGCTGAGTCTGTAACATGTTTTTCCTCTTTCATACGGTTTGGGGGCAGCGAATCTTGCTACCCGTAGTTCACATACATGAGCCGGACAATGGTGATAAACACCACGGTCAGAAAGAACGGCCGGATAAACACGGCCCCTCTCTGGATGGCCAGACCGGAACCGGCCCGGGCCCCGATAACCTGGCCGGCCGCCATGACCAGCCCGGCGGACCACAGCACGTTGCCGCCGATGATGAACACGGCCAGGGCCACGATATTGGACACAAAGTTCATCACCCGGGTGGTGCCCACGGCCCCGGTCATGTCCAGGCCCAGAAAAATAAGCAGCGCCCCGGTCCAGAAGGAGCCGGTACCCGGACCGAAAAAACCGTCGTAAAACCCCAGTCCGGTCCCGAACAGCACAAAAAACAGGTTTCGTCCCATTTTCGGGGCGGCTGGCTGCAATCCCAGGGTTTTTGAAAACAGGGTATAAAAAAATACCACCAGAAGCAAGACCGGAATCAGGTGCCTGATGAACCCGGAATCCATGTGCTGGATAATCACCGCCCCGATGACTGCCCCGCAGAAAGTGAATGCCATGCCGACCCAGCACTGGCGGATATCCACCAGGCCTTTGGAAATGAAATTGACGGCAGCGGACAGGGTTCCGAAACTGCCCTGAAGCTTGTTTGTGCCCAAAGCCACGGCCGGGGGCAGGCCCACAGCCAGCAGGGCCGGCAGGGCGATCAGCCCGCCCCCGCCGGCAATGGCATCCACAAAACCGGCACACAGGCCGGTGGCAAACAAGATGCCGAAACTGATCAGTGACAGGTCTTCTATCACAACACACCACGGCGATTACCAGGGATCGTGCCGCAAACCGCCTGATCCCGCCTGCCTGTCCGGCACGGCCTGTTACTTGGGATCGATGTTGAACAGCAGGTCATTTTCCAGATACACCTGTTCAAGTTGTTCCTGATAATCCCGCAACGCTTCGCCTTTTCGGTGGGCCAGTTCCTGAACCATATACTGGATCACCGCCAGCATGCCCGAGACATTGCCGATAAAGGGGATGGACTTGGACGGCACAACCAAAGACAGGTGGGCAAAGGGAATCACCGGTGAGATGCTGGAGTCGGTGAGCGCCAGCAGGGTGTGGCCGCACCGCCGGATCATCTTGCTCAGTTTGATCAGCTCGTTTGGATACCGGGTGGTGGCGGTGAGGATCACCACGCTCTGGGACGGGGCATTGGCCAGCATGTCCATGGCCGTGGAGTCGCTGCCCCTGAGAATCTGGACCCCCTTGCGTACCTTGGTCAATGACCAGCCCAGGTAGTAGGCGAACGTGTAGGACAGCCGGGAGCCGGTGACATAGATGAACGGGGTGGTGTCCATGTGGGTGATGAACTGGTTCATACGCGCCACATCGATGTTTTCGTACAGGTATTTCAGGTTGTTGAGTTCCTCTAAAATTCCCCGGTGAAGCCGGTCCAGCCCGGGGGCGTCAATGCCTTTGAGGTTGACCCGGTCGGGCAGGCTCAAGCCGGTATTGATGAAATCCTTGAGCGCGTCCTGGAAATCCGAGTATCCTTTATATCCCAGGGTGGCCACGAACCGCACCACCGTGGCTTCACTGACTTCACAGGCTTCCGCCAGCTCCTTGGTGGTCATGAACACCACCTTGGCCGGGTTGAGCATGATATAGGTGCCAAGGGCCTGGGCTTTGGGGGTCAAAGAATCCAGTTTGCTGGAAATATCATCTATCACGGGGTGTGATGCCAAATCATTCATTGTAACAGCCTTATTTAAAAAGGGTTTTGTCATGGATGGATCGTTTTGTATTTTCCTGATTTTATTGAGATTTAATCCAAATGAATTTTTTTGTCAAGCGCAAATGAAAGAAAAACTATCATTTTTTAATAAAGTTCTTGACATGATTTCTTTCATAGCGTATTGACAAACTGGGTATGTCGAAAAATAATAACAATATCTAAATGAAGAGAAGGCCAATGTTTTTGAAAAACAAACCCATGTGGGGCAAAAAAACCAAATTGAAATCAAGTTATGATGTGGTTCTCATCGGGGGCGGACTTCACAGTCTGGCCACCGCGTACTACCTGGCCAAAGAGCATGGCATCACCGATATAGCGATCATTGAAAAGAACTATATCGGATACGGCGGTGCCGGCAGGAACACGGCTATTGTGCGCGCCAATCAGCGGACCCAGCACAATGTGCCGCTTTACAAGGAAGCCCTGGACCTGTGGCCGGTTCTCACCAAGGAACTGGATTACAACCTGATGTTCAACAACTGCGGGAACCTCAACCTCATGCATTCCGAGGCCGCCATGAACGCAGCCCGCATGAACATTGCCACAGCCCAGTTCCATGGGGTGGAATCCCATCTGATCGATGCCAAGGAAGCCAAGGAGCTGGTGCCGGCATTGAATATTTCCGAGGACATCACCTTTCCCATCCACGGGGCCATGTATCATCCGCCAGGCGGTGTGGTGCGGCATGACGCAGTGGTCTGGGGACTGGCCAAAGGGGCGGCCAAAATGGGCGTGGAGATTCATCAGCAGACCGAAGCCACGGATATTACCACCAAAAACGGCAAAGTCACGGCCGTGGTCACCAACAGGGGTGTCATCAATACCAAACAGGTAATGATTTCCGCGGGCGGGTATTCCGCTGCCCTGATTCATGGATTTCTGGGCATCAAGCTGCCCATCTCCGTGTTGACCATCCAGGCCATGGTGACCCAGCCCCTCAAACCCATTCTGGATCATGTGGTCTCTTCCGGTGCCTACCACTGCTATGCCAACCAGACCCTGAAAGGCGAGATCGCCACCGGCGCCCACATGGATCCGTGGCCCAACTACACCACCCTGAACACGGCCCACTACATCAAACACCAGGCCGAGGCCCTGTCCGAATTTCTGCCGGCTCTGCGCGGTGTCCGGTTCATGAGAATCTGGGGCGGTCTGGCGGACATGACCCCGGACATGGCCCCCATCATGGACGGCAACGAACAGGTGGAAGGCTTTTTCATGGACTGCGGCTGGGGATATTTCGGATTCAAGTCCTGTTCCGCCGTGGGACGGCACATGGCCAGCTTCATGGCCACCAACACCTGTCCCGACATACTCAAACCCTTTGCCCTGAAACGGTACCAGGAGCACAAGCTCATGGGTGAGACTGCCGCGCTGATGAGCTACAGCCCGGACAATTAAACCAGCTGAACAAAATATTGACGAGATTCAAGGAGAAGATACGATGGCGTTGACAATTACATGTCCGATATGCGGTAAAAGAAACGGATATGAGTTCCGCTACGGCGGAGAGGAAAAAGGTCCCAGACCTGATGAAAAAGACCTGACCCCTGAAAGCTGGTGCGATTATGTCCACATGAACAAGTGCGTGGCAGGCGTGCAGCAGGAATGGTGGTTTCACCGGGATGGATGCGGTTCATGGTTTACCATCTTCCGGGATACGACGACAAACCTTGAAAAGGAAACACCGGAGGCACAAGAATGATGTCCAGATTCAATCATCTGCCCACATTGAAAATTGATACAAGTGATAAAATCCCTTTTACATATAGGGGGAAAACTTACTACGGCACCAAAGGGGACACCGTTGCCACCGCCCTTTATGCCAATGGGGTCAGAATTTATGCCAGAAGCTTGAAGTACCATCGCCCCAGAGGGCTTTACAGCATGGACGGGGAATGTTCCAACACCATGATGGAAATCAACGGGACCCCCAATGTCCGCACGGAAACCACCCTGCTCAAACCCGGCATGGTGATTAAAGAGCAGAACGTCAAGGGCTCTGCCAAAAATGACATGCTGGGATTCCTCGACAAGATGGACTGGGCCATGCCGGCCGGGTTCTATTACGACACCATGCACAAACCCGCCAAAATCTGGCCCGTGGCCATGAAGCAGATCCGCAAGGCCGCCGGTATCGGCAAGCTGTCCCCGGACCACCACATGCCCGGCAAATATGATGAAATCTATCCCACCTGTGATGTGTGTGTGATCGGCGGGGGACCCGCCGGCATGAAAGCGGCCCTGGCAGCCGCTGAAAAAGGGCTTCGGGTGATTCTCATCGAAAACCGGCCCTGGCTGGGGGGGCATTTTGACTACCGCACCACTGAATATGTCAACCGTCAGACCCATCACGACCGGGCCGTACAACTGGCAAAGGAAGTGGAAAATACCGACAATATCCGAGTGTTCACCCATACGGCCAATGTGGGGACATACAACAACAACCTGATCACCGGGTTCCAGGTGGGCACGGAAAAAGACAGTTTCACGGAACGGTACATTGAAATCCGGGCCAACAGCGTGGTGGTGGCCACCGGATGCATCGAGCGGCCGCTGCTGTTTGAAAACAATGAACGTCCAGGGGTCATGCAGGCCGGATGCGCCCTGCGTCTGGCCAACACCTATGGACTGCTGCCCGGCAAGACCGGGGTGTTTTCCATCGGGCATGACCTGGGGCTGGAAGCGGCTGTGGCGCTTCATGATCTGGGCATGACCATTCCGATGATCGCCGATATCCGGCAAGACGGACAGGATCCGTCCCTGGTCAAGGCCTTGGCGGACCGGAAAATTCCCCTTCAAAGGGGATGGGTCGCCATTGAAGTCCACGGCAAAAAACAGGTGCAAAAAGTCACCTTGAAAAGCGTGGACGGCGCCGTGGGAAAAACCGTTGACTGTGACGTGCTGGTGGCATCCGCCGGATTTACGCCACTGACCGGGCCGCTGGTGGTGAATCAGGCAAAGCAGAAATATGACCCGCATACCAATTTTTTCCTGCCCACGGACCTGCCCAGAAAAATGCATGCCGCCGGCCGCCTGCTGGGATTTGAAAACAGCCGCACCATCGAAGCCTCCGGTCATCTGGCCGGAATCCAGGCAGCCTATGATTGTGAGAGCTGTTCCATTGCCGATCTGGGGGAGGCCAAAAAAGCCATGGAATCCCTGCCGGGTCCGGCACGGGGCACCAAACTGGTCATGGCACCGGTCAAGGGCAGAAAAACCTTTATCTGCTTTGATGAAGACACCAGCATTAAAAATATCAAGCAATCAATCGACAAGGGATTCGATGTGCCCGAGCTGATCAAGCGGTTCTCCGGTGCAGGGCTCGGACCCGGCCAGGCCGGTATTCCCGGGCACAACCTGCCGCTGTTCACCGCCAGATATCAGGCCCTGCCGGACATCAAGATCCGGCCCACCACGGTGCGGCCGCCCCTGGTGCCCACATTGATCGCCACGTATGCCGGTACCAACCACACCATGCTCAAAAGAACCCCCATCGACGATCTGCAGCGCAAGGACGGCGGGATCTTCAGGAACATCGGCGTGTGGCAGCGGGCCAGATATTTTTCCAGGGACTTTACCGCTAAAAAAGAGATCGAAAATGTCCGGAACAACGTGGGCATGCTGGACGGCTCCACCCTGGGAAAATTCCGGATCCACGGACCTGACGCATTGAACGCCCTGCAGCGGGTCTATGTGTCGGATCTGTCCAAGATCAAGGAAGGCCGGGTCAAATACACAGCCATGTGCAATGACGACGGATGTGTCATCGATGACGGCGTGGTGATCAAGCTGGGGGAAAACGATTACTATTTCTCCACCTCCACGGGCAGGGCCGGACAGACCATCGAATGGATCCGTTACCACACCCGGTACGACAACTGGGATTTCTCTCTGGTGAACCTGACGGATGCCATGGGTGTGATCAACCTGTCCGGCCCCAATGCCAGAAAGGTGCTGGAAAAGGTGGTGGATATCGATGTGTCCAACGAAGGGTTCGGGTTCAGTGAATACAAGGAGTTTCTGGTGGCCGATACCATCCCGGTCAAGGCCATGCGTCTGGGGTTTGTGGGGGAATTGTCCTATGAGCTGCATGTCTCCGCCTCCTATATGAAAGCCTTGTGGCTGATGCTCTGGGAAGCGGGCAAGGAGTTCAAGATCCAGAATTTCGGCGTGGAAGCCCAGAACGTGCTGCGCATGGAAAAATGCCATGTCATCCTGGGCCAGGAATCGGAACAGCGCACCAACCTGCTGGATATCGGCATGGGATTTCTCTGGGCACGCAAGAAAACCGGGTACAAGACCGTGGGCGTGGCGGCCCTGGCCCAGGCGCAACAGGACAACACCCGCCTGAAACTGGTGGGGTTCAAGATGGAAAACAACGGCCGGGCCCCCAGAGACGGGGCTTTGATCGTGGACGATCGGATCCGGGGACATGTGTGCACCGCCAGAAACAGTTTTTCACTCAACGAAGCCGTGGGTATGGCCCTGGTGGAAGGCGACATGAGCCAGGTCGGCACCCGGCTGGCATTTTACGAGGATGAATGCAACGGCGAGCTGATTTACGGCACGGTGGTGGAAACCCCGTTCTATGATCCGTCCGGACAACGCATGAAAATGTAAGGAAATCATACACATGAAAGACATTAAAAGATACTCACCGGTGGAGTTCAAGGTAACACCGCTCAAAATCGAAAACCGGGACCACTGGGATGTGGTCCTGGAATACCATAACGAAGGGGACGGCCCCTGGCTGGTGGATCTGTGTCACCGGCCCCGGCTGGACCTGCAGACCGGTCACTTGAATGTGAAAAAACCGTTTGGGATCACCATCCCCGCTATCCCCGGACAGTCGGTGCTGGAAAAAGGGTTTCTGATCAACCGCATGAACCGGATCCAGAGTTCCATTTATCATCTGGGTGGCGATGCCGTCGAGATACCCAATGAGACCGAATACACGGACGTAACCGAAGCAACCGTGTTTCTGGCCATCATCGGTGCGCCCGTGTTTGCCATCTGTGAAAAACTCTCATCCCTGGATTTCCGGGACAAAACCCGGGAAACCCCGTTTCTGCTCCAGGGTCCGTTTTCCCATGTTCCCTGCCAGATCGTGACACTGAGCCGGGATGGGGAAAAATCCGGTATGGTGCTCACCTGTTCCCGGGGGTATGCCAAGGACATGGTGGATGCCATTGTTCACGCGGGCGAGGAGTTCGGCCTCAAACCGGCCGGTGAAAAACGGTTCAGTGACTGGATCGACAGCTTGTAATCAAACAGCCCGGGCGGTTCCCGGGCTTTAACCAATGATAAACAGGGTCTGACAAGACCCGAGTATTCAAGGAGAAAACACATGACCAAAAAATATGATGCCATCATTATCGGTGCCGGTGTGATCGGTTCCCCCATTGCTTATGAACTGTGCAAAATGGGCTACAAAACCCTGAACGTGGACAAGCTGCCCGATGCCGGTGAAGGTTCTACCGCCGGTTCCTGCGCCATTGTGCGGGCCCATTATTCCACCGAAGACGGGGTGGCCCTGGCCTATGAAGGGTTCAAGTACTGGCTGGACTGGGAAAACTACCTGGACAACGTCACAGATGAAAAAGGGCTGGCCAAATACATGAACACCGGGTCTATCCTGATCAAATCCGACGGCCATGACTGGCGGAAAGTGAAAAAACATTATGATGCCGTAGGTGTCAAATACGAAGAATGGGACCTGGATACCATCAAAAAACATGTCCCTCCCATTGACCTGCACAAACACTGGCCGGTTCGGCGGCCCGAAGACCCCTCATTCTTTGACGAACCCACTGAAATGCTGGAAGGTGCCATTTTCTGCCCGGAAGGCGGGTACGTAAACGACCCGGCTTTGTCCGCTCATAATATCATGCGGGCCGCCGAAGCCAAAGGCGGGGAGTTCATGTTCAATGCGGAAGTCGTGGATATCAGAAGCGAAAACGGCCGGGTCAAGGGCATCACCCTCAAAGACGGCACCCAGATCGATGCGGACATCGTGGTGAACGTGGGGGGGCCCCATTCCTTCAAGATCAACCAGATGGCTGAAGGGGTGTGGGAAGGCTGCAACATCAAGACCAAATCCCTGCGCCACGAAGTGATGTACTGCCCCTCTCCCGAAGACTACGATTACCTCAATGATGGATACCACATGTCTGACGGGGATATCGGCTGCTATGTCAGACCCGAGGTGGGCAACATGTTCCTCATCGGGTCCGAAGACCCGGAATGCGACCCCCAGGAATGGGTGGACCCGGATCAATTCTATGCCGGCAAAGGCGGTCCCGGCCGGGATAACGTGCTGACCGATGCCCAGTGGAAAGCCCAGTGCTATCGCCTTGGCAAACGGATCCCCTCCCTCAAGGTACCCAACCAGCCCAAAGGGGTGGTGGACCTGTATGACTGCTCGGACGACTGGATCCCGGTCTATGACAAATCCGACCTGCCCGGTTTTTACATGGCCATCGGCACCTCCGGCAATCAGTACAAGAACGCCCCGGTGGTGGGCCGCATGATGGCCGAACTGATCGATGCCTGTGAAAAAGGCCTGGACCATGACAAGGAACCGTTTCACTATGAGTTCAAATACACCACCCGCACCCTGAACGTGGGATTTTTCTCCAGGAAACGGGAAATCAACTATGATTCCAGTTTCTCTGTAAACGGATAACGACAATGTAACAGCTGTTCGGCTGTCAAGCTGCATGGCATGCTTTTATCCAGGGGCAGGGCCGGGGAATACCCTGGCACTGCCCTTTTCATTGAGGTGCAAGACTGATGCAAATTTATGTATGCGTGAAACACGTACCGGATTCCGCAGCCAACATTCATATGATAGACAATCGTAACATCGATGACAGCGTGCCGTTTCTGATGAACCCGTATGATGAACATGCCGTGACGGAAGCCGCGGCACTGAAAAAGCAGATCCCGGACAGCGAAATCATTGCCGTGTGCCTGGGAAAAAAAGACGCGGAAAGCACCCTGCGTTCCGCGCTGGCCATGGGGGCAGACAGAGGCGTGCTGGTGGAAACCGATGACATGTGCGACAGCATGACCACGGCCCGGGTCCTGCATGCCGCCATCATCCGGGACGGCGGGGCGGACATCATTCTCACGGGAAAGGAATCCATTGACAGTGAAGGCATGCAGACCCAGTTCCGCATCGGCGCCCTGTTTGATTTTCCCGTTGTCACCAATGCCGCTTCCCTTGAAATAACAAATGGTAAAGCCAGGGTAGGCTGTGAGCTGGCCGGGGGCCGAACCCGGACATATGAACTGACCCTTCCCTGTGTGATAGGGGCAGGCCGTGGGTTGAATACACCCATTTATCCGACGTTTCCGGATGTGGTCAAATCCCGTAAAAAACCGATTGAAACCGTTGCGCGTTCACAACTGAATGTGTCTGACGCGCCGGGATCCGCCAAAATCATTTCTATGACACCGCTGGTGCAGAAGCGGAATCCCCGGAAAATTATTGGAACGCCGGCGGAACAGGCAGCTGAAATCATCCGGATTTTAAGACAGGAAGCAAAGGTGTTATCATGAAACAGGCAGGCATTGTCATTGAAATGGAAAACGGCCGGGTCAAGGAAACCAGTCTCGGCATGATCACCCTGGCGGGCAGAACCGCTGATTCTCTGACCGCGATGGTGATGAGCGGCATCACTGATGACATTACGGATCATCTGTCTGAGTATGGGGTTCACACCATCGTGGATCTATCCCTGCCCGATGCCCCGGAAATCCGGCGGAATCCGGCAGTTCAGGCAACTGCGGTGGTTCATGCGGCCCGGGAATTGAAACTGGACCGGATTCTGGGATTGTCTTCTCCGGAAGGGAAGGACCTGCTGCCCCGGGTGGCAGCCCTTCTGGATGCTCCGCTGATCATGGACTGCGTGGATGCGGACCTGAAAACGGGCACGGCCACCACCTCCCAGTATTCCGGTAAGATGATGGCAAAGATTCAGCTGACCGGTGAGATTCTGATGTTCGGGGTCCGGCCCAATGCGGTTCTGCCCGAATCCAAGCCTGTGCCGGCCAAAACCATTGCCATGACCATGGATGCGGTGGTACCGGAAAACATTATATTGCTGTCCCGGGATGAGGCAGACACAGAGGGCCGGCAGAGCCTGGCGGAAGCGGATATCATCATTGCCGGGGGCCGGGGGTTGAAAAACAAGGACAATTTTTCATTGATTTTTGACTGTGCAGAAAAATTGAACGCCGCGCCAGCTGCATCCAGGGTGGCCGTGGACGAAGGGTGGGTTCCCTATGCATTTCAGGTGGGGCAGACCGGTGAAAAAGTCAGTCCCCAGGTGTATATCGCCTGCGGCATTTCCGGTTCCATCCAGCATTTTGCCGGGATGAAAACCGCCAAAATGATCATTGCCGTGAACAAGGATGAAAATACCGCAATGATGGCCAATTGTGATTATCAGGTCCAGGGGGATCTGTTTGCCATTCTGCCGGAAATAATGAGGCAGTTGTAAGATGAACCGGTTTACCCATCAGAATGCCCGGCAGTTCCTGTTCGGCCTGGACAATGCCAATTTCCTTGCCATTTTTGATGAATATTGCGACGGGGTGCTCATTACCAATGCGCAAGGTATTATTGTCTACTACAACAAAGCCATGTCCCGCATCGATGAACTCGAACCTGAAGATGTCATTTTGAATCAGGTGACGGATGTGTATGATCTGGACAATGAGACCAGCCTGATCATGCAGTGCCTGATCACCCGGCAGCCCATCATCGATCAGCCCAACTATTACCGGACCCGCATGGGCAAATTCGCCAACACCATCCATAATGTCCACCCCATTTTCAATAAAAACCAGCTGGTGGGGAGCATCTGTTTTGTCAGAGACTTTCATGTGCTTACCGAAACCCTGTCCATCATGCGTCTGCCCGAAACCCAGCACCGGATGCAGTCGTATGAGATCACATTCGATTCTATCATCGGTCAGGAACCGGCTTTCAAGGATGCGCTGAACGCGGCCCGCATGGCAGCCAACACCCCGTCACCGGTCATGCTGTACGGCGAAACCGGTACGGGCAAGGAGCTGTTTGCCAGGGCCATTCACAACCACAGCCCCCGGCATGAAAAAAAATATACCCCGGTCAATTGTGCGGCCATTCCTGAAAACCTGCTGGAAGGAATTTTGTTCGGCACCTCCAAAGGGGCGTTTACCGGGGCCATCAACAAGGCCGGGCTGTTTGAACGCACCAGCCAGGGGACCATTTTTCTGGATGAGATCAATTCCATGCCTGTGGGGCTCCAGAGCAAGATTCTGCGCATTGTCCAGGAAGGAAAGGTAAGGCGGGTGGGCGCCCTCAAGGAGATCAAGTTCGATTTGAAGATCATCTCTTCAGTGAATCAGGACCCCCATGCGTCCATTGCCAACGGGAGCCTCAGGTCGGATCTGTTCTACAGGCTGGGGGTGGTGTTCATCCATATCGTCCCGCTTCGGGAACGGATGACCGACCTGCCCCTGCTGGTGGATCATTTCATCGACAAGCACAACAAAACACTGGGCCGGCAGGTGCGGGGGGTGGAAGACGGGGTTATGGAACTGTTCCACCAGTATCACTGGCCCGGCAATGTCCGGGAGCTGGAACATGTCATTGAAGGAGCCATGAATATCATGGGGCCGGATAACCGGATCCGGATCAAATATCTTCAGCCCCATTTCACCCATGGATACGGCAATCATCGATCTGCCGGGCAGCGGTCATCCCGTTGGATGTCTCATCCCTCCAAAAGCCCGGACCCCATGGAATCCGGTTCGTCAGACCTGCTGTTCAATAAAAACGAGCACGAGAAAAAAATGGTGTGGCAGGCATTGATGCAGTTCCGGGGCAATGTGACCAAATCTGCCAGAAAACTGGGTATTTCCAGGCAGCTGCTGTACTATAAAATGAAAAAATACCACCTGTCCCGGGACCAGTTCAGATAAAAGCCGGGCATCCGGTTTCCGGATATCCCTGATTTTAATTTCTCAGATCGTCCGGAATCTCACAGACCGGTATGGGGTCCATTTTGTGACGGTTAGCTGCATGCAGTTCCTCAAGAAGGGCCACCACCTGTTTCTGGCGGTCAGTGAGCCGGTGCGCTTTTTTTTCTTTTTCATCCAAACTCGTATAGGCCATGGCCCATTCCAGCTCATCATATCCGGCCCCGATCTGGCTTTCGTCGGTGCGGTTGTCGTCCCACAGCCCATCGGTGGGCGGGGCCGTGATGATCTCCGGTGCGATGTTCAACTCCCGTCCCAGGGCATACACTTCCGATTTCATCAGGTCGGCGATGGGTGAGATATCCACCCCGCCGTCTCCGTATTTGGTGTAGAATCCTACCCCGAAATCCTCCACCTTGTTGCCGGTGCCGGCCACCAGGAGACGGTGGTGTCCGGCAAACGCATACAGCGCCAGCATACGGAGCCGGGAACGGGTGTTGGCCAGGGTCAGCCCGTCCTGGATATCTGATGGAAAATGGGTCTGGATACTGGAAAATACGGGCGTCAGGTCCAGGTCCACCGGCGTGACGCTGGAATAGTTGTTTTTCAGCCAGGCATTGTGGGCCGATCCCCGGGACAGCTGATCCGGGGCCTGGCAGATGGGCATGTTCAGGACCATGACCGGACGTCCGGTTTCCGCGCACAAGGTGGAAGTGACCGCCGAGTCGATGCCGCCGGAAACCCCGACACAGAATCCGGAAAGGCCTGAATTTTTCAGATAGGTGTCCAGCCAGTTCACAATGTGGGCAATCACTTTCCGGGTCTGCATGGCGGTTCTCCAGCAAGGAAATTATCATTTGTCTTGTTTATACCGGGATCCGGAGTTTTTTGTCAATGGCCACGGACCTGGCGGACATATTCGTACAGCACAATGGAGGCGGCCACACTGACATTGAGGCTGTCGGACCGGCCGTACTGGGGAATGGTCAACCGCCGGAGCCGGTCGAACAGGTCCGGCTCGAACTGCAGTCCCCGTTCTTCGTGGCCCAGGATAAACGCACTTTTTTCCGGCAGTTTGATATCCATGACCGGCACCCCCTGATTGGGTTCCAGAACAAACAGGGTGTATCCCCGGTTGATCAGATGGGCGTAACAAGTGTTGAACCGGCTGTAGAAAAAGGCCGGCACCCATTTGAACGCCCCCATGGCCGGGGCCGGGTCAAAAAAATCAATGCCCACCAGGTGGATCTCTCTGCATCCAAACGCTTCCGCGCTCCTGAAAATTTTGCCGATATTGAAAGTGGGCTTGAGATGATCCAGCACCAGGACACAGGCGTGACATCCGGGTTCTGCCAGCCTGTTTCTGTTTCGGTGCCGGCGGAACCGTCGCTGGGCCGCGGCCCGTTCCGCTTTCATCATCAGTCTTATTTTATGCGGTCCGGTCATGAATTATTTCCTGATGGGTTCTTTTCTTGATCCCGGGCAATGGAACCGGTACAATGCTAGACTGTATGGACATGGAACCAACTCGATATCGGGTTAAGTACCAAGGAGGAGCGATGAACGTTATTATTGATCTGTGTGTGGTGCCCCTGGGTGTGGGATTGTCGGTATCCAGATATGTGGCCGCCTGTCATGAGATCATCAAGCAGGCCGGTCTGTCCTGCGAGCTTCATGCCTACGGCACCAACATCGAAGGGGAGTGGGATGATGTGTTTGCCGTGGTGAAGCAGTGTCATGAAAGAATTCATGCCATGGGTGCCCCGCGGATCACCACAACTATCAAGGCAGGCACTCGGACGGACCGGGATCAGACCATGGCGGACAAGGTCAAGAGCGTGAAAGAAAAACTGGCATAGGTCAGACCGGTTCATTGGCTTTGAGCACCGCAAGCATGTCATCGATCTTTTCCTGAGCCCCGTCGACGTCCAGGGTGCAGCCGCCGGCACCTTCATGGCCCCCGCCGCCGTACCGGGTCAGCAGATGGCCGGCATTGACCCTGCAGCCGCGATGAAAGATGTTGTGACCGATGCTCACCAGGACATGGGTTTTTTGGGCATCCCTGTAACGGATCTTCATACTGGCCAGGGTGTCGGGAAACAGGCAGTAGGGAAGGAACCGGTTGCCTGACGGCACCGGGTCCAGGTCCCTGAAATCGGTGACACTGACAGGACCGTCAACCCGGGTATATGTTTTCAGATATCCTTCATAGTCCCGGTTTTGCCGGATGACTTCCTCGCACCGGGATTTAACGTCAGGGTCCGCCATCACGGCATCCATGGACCGGGTCTGGAGCAGATCCACCAGGCGGTCCCAGTAGGGAGCCTCTTTGCCGTCCCAATTCTGGATGGTCATGGAGACCAGGATATGGGGATATTTTTCCGGGTGCAGGACCTGGTCCATTGTGAGATCTGCGGAATCAATGATATCGGTGTGAAATACCAGATCATCGAACCGGTCATCCAGTTGTCCGGATGCCTTGTAGTGCCGGTGGATCACGCCGGCAGCGGACGGGGCAACGGCAAAGGCCCCCTCAAAGTCATGATCGGGCCGGTTGGACACATGATGGTCAAACCACAGGGAACACCGGGGATCATAGGGCAGGTTGGCAAGGATGTCTCCGGTTTGTATCTGTGCGGTTTTCTGCTGTACCTCGCCGGGCTCCACCCAATGAATCGGGGTGTCGATGTCCAGGGCCTCGCGCAGCAGAACGGCACACACAATGCCGTCAAAATCGGGGCGTGTGACGATTCTCATAACTTAATTCCGATCCGTGTGAAGGGTTGCGTGGGTATGATTCATATTAGGCGCATGTATAGAATAAACCGGCCATCTTTTCAAGGCAGATACACAAATGACCGATGAAAAACCGTTTTTTTCCATTGCCGGCGCACCGGAAAACAGCCCTGTCACGGCCCGGCTGAAGATCCGGCGGTCCGAATTCACCTGCCGCCTGGCAAGGACCGATTCCATCGAGGCGGCCAAGGCGTTTATCTCAAAAATCAGCAAAGAGAACAAAACCGCCACCCACAACTGCTGGGCCTATATCGTGGGGGATGACGGCCGGATCTGCCACAGTTCAGATGCGGGCGAACCCTCCGGCACCGCTGGAAAACCCATGCTCAATGTGCTGACCTCCCACCACATGACCCGGGTGACCGTGGTGGTGACCCGGCAGTACGGCGGGGTGAAACTGGGGGTCCGGGGGTTGATCCGGGCTTATTCCGAAGCCGTGGAAGCGGCCCTGGCTGCTGCGAAAAAAGTCCGGCTGATCCAGGCGGACCCGGTGCGAATCCAGCTGCCCTATGAATGCAATGACCCGGTGTTGAATCAGGTCCGCCGGTTCAATGCCGAGATTCAGCATACCGATTACAAGGAATGCATCATCCACGACATCCTGGTGGAAAAACACCAGGCCACCGATTTCATCCAGATGCTGTCCCAGTTCGAGCCTCAGGGGCTGAAAGTGTTGTCAAAATCTGATTGACAGGGGTGGCTTTTTAGTATAGTTTAAATAAACTTAACTATACTGAATATTGACCGATTTCATCTGACACACGGCATTATGAAAACAAAACTGGGCGCATTGTTACGGGCCATTCGAAACACCCAAAATTTTACCATCAAGGATGTGGCAGCCAAGGCCGCCATCAGTTCCAGCCTGCTGTCCCAGATCGAACGGAACCGGATTTCCCCCTCTTTGGACACGCTGCTCCAGGTGCTGGAAGTATACGGCGTATCCCCGGACAGGTTTTTCAAAGACTATGAAACCCAGTCCCAGGTGGAGATCATCCGGAAAGATCAGCGGAAAACCTACAAACGCAAAGGGTTTTCCTATGAAAAACTGTGCGGCGAAAGCCAGACCAGAGGCAACCACTCCTTTAACGCGTTTTTTCTGGAACTGGCCCCGGGCCAGGAGCGGGGAGATGCCGAGGACGGTCACCTGGGACGGGAACTGGGCATCGTGGTGGCCGGGACAGCCCAGCTGATCTACGGAGATGAGCAGCATCTGATCGAGGCCGGTGATTCGGTATCGTTCTTTTCCCAGATTCCGCATCTGATCCGAAACACCTCCGATACACTGTTCCAGGCCTACTGGGTGGTGACCCCGGCGGATGGCGAGGATTATTTTGGTGAAAAAACCGCCTGATTCAGGAGACAGCCATGGGAAAAACCATTGCAGAAAAAATTTTTGACGATCACCGGGTGGACCAGCCGTTTGCCGGCGTGAACGTGTTGCGCCTGGACCGGGTGTTCTGTCATGAGATCACTACGCCCACCGCTATTCAGGATCTGAAGGCCCGGGGCAAGGACCGGGTGTTTGACCCGGGCAAAATCAAGGCGGTCATCGACCATGTGACCCCGGCCAAAGACTCGAAAACCGCGCTCCAGGGAAAGATCCTGCGGGACTGGGCCCGGCGCCACGGCATCATCGATTTCTTTGACATCGGCCGCAACGGGGTCTGTCATGCCCTGTTCCCGGAAAAAGGATTTGTCCGTCCCGGGTTTGTCATCATCATGGGGGATTCTCATACCTGCACCCACGGGGCATTTGGGGCCTTTGCCGCCGGCGTGGGCACCACCGACCTGGAAGTGGGGATTTTAAAAGGGGTGTGCGCCTTTAAACAGCCCGACACCCTGAAGATCGAGATCACCGGAGCGCTGCAGCCCGGGGTGTTTGCCAAGGATGTGATCCTGGAAGTGATCCGCCGGATCACCGTGAACGGGGCCACCAACCAGGTGATCGAGTTCTGCGGTCCGGTGGTGGATGCCATGTCCATGGAAGCCCGCATGACCCTGTCCAACATGGCGGTGGAGGCCGGTGCCACCTCGGGCATCTGCCGGCCGGATGCCGTGACCGTGGCATATCTGTGGCCCTTTATCAAAGATGAATACAAGGATCACAAAGCAGCCCTGGCCGATTATTCCCGGTATCTGCCGGATGAGGATGCTGTGTATGCCGGTCATGAAATCATCGATGTCACGGATCTGGTTCCGTTGACCACCTTCGGTTACAAACCGGACCATGTCAAACCGGTGTCCGACATGGTCGGCACCCCGGTGGATCAGGTCTATATCGGGTCCTGTACCAACGGCCGCATCCAGGACCTGCGGGTGGCGGCTCAGGTGGTGGCGGAAAAAAAAATAGCGGATTCTGTCCGGGCCATTGTGTCGCCGGCCACACCGGACGTGTTTGCCCAGGCCATGGAAGAGGGATTGATCAAGATTTTCATGGATGCGGGGTTCTGTGTCACCAATCCCACCTGCGGGGCCTGTTTGGGGATGAGCAACGGGGTCCTGGCATCCGGTGAGGTGGCGGCCGCCACCACCAACCGAAATTTCAACGGCCGCATGGGCAAAGGCGGCATGGTGCATCTCATGAGCCCGGCCACGGCCGCGGCCACGGCCCTGACCGGCACCATCATCAATTCGTCCCTGTTTACCGGTCCGGCTCAGACAAAATGATCCAGCCAAACCATCAGGAGCCTGTCATGAAAAAATTCAAAGGAACCGCCCTGTGTCTGGACCGGGCAGACATCAACACCGACGAGATTATTCCGGCCCGGTATCTGACGGAAATCGACAAGAGCGCCCTGGGGCCGCATCTTATGGAAGACCTGGAGTTGGAGGGCTTTGCTCCGCAAAAAGATCTGGCCGGCATCGATGTGCTGGTGACCAGAGAAAATTTCGGTTGCGGTTCTTCCCGGGAACACGCCCCCTGGGCACTGGAAGCCAACGGCATCCGTGTGGTCATCGCCGAAAGTTTTGCCAGAATTTTTTACCAGAACATGTTCAACTGCGGCATGCTGGCCATCACCCTGGACAAGACGCAGATCGACCGTCTGTTTGAGTCTGCTGCCGAAAATTTTCTCAATATATCTGCAGATGTGGACACAGAAACGATCACTGTAACCGCCGGCCCGGATACCTTTACCCTCCCCTTTACCCTCACCGGGTTTGAAAAAGCCCTGGTCCAGGCCGGCGGGTGGGTGGAATACGCTGACCAGAACTATTGAAGCGCTTTGCGGTCAATTTCGCTTCGGATCTGGGCATGTTTTTTTTCTGAGATCGGATAAAAACTGATGATGGCGATGGAAACGATATTGCACAGGCACGGCACCAGGGCATACAATGCCTTGAGCGTGAAGACCGTGGATGCGGTCTGTTCCACGTTGGGGCTGTACCCGGTCCGGCCTAAAAGCAGCAGTCCGATCCCGATCCCGAGCGCCGCAGCCAGCTTCTTGGCGATGGACCACAGCCCGATGTACCGCCCCTCCCGGCGCTGCCCGGTCAACAGCTGGTCATAGTCGATCACATCGGCCTGGATGGCAGACGGCAGCGCAAGTCCGGCGCCGAACCCGATGCCGGATAAAAATACCAGCACCCCGTAGATACCGGCATCTCCCGGACCCAGAAAGAACACACCGCTGAAGGCGCCCGTGTTAATGATCATGGATATGATCCACGCGCTTTTTTTGCCGATTTTCCGGGAAACCCCAATCCACAGCGGCAGAAATACAATACCGGTCAAAAAATAGATCAGCAGAAACATTTCTGCATTCCGGGCCTGGAGCACATATTCCACATAATACAGAATCAGGGTGGCCGGCAGGTTGCTGCCCAGGGCGCTGATGGTGTACCCGGCAATCAGAATCATGAACGGCCTGTTTTTTAGCACATCTGAAAATCCTTTGAGCAGATGGTCTGTCATGCGGCGGGTGAATTTCTCTTTGATTCTATAGATGCAGACCAGCGAAAATACAACGATCATGGGCGCAAATATATACGCCATGATGGAAAACCGCTCTTTTTCGGTGGGTATTATGCCGAAAGATGTCATTGCCGCATCGATCATAACAGGGGATGCGGCAGCCAGGAGTGTTCCCAGAATCAGAAATCCGTCCCTGACAGAAAACAGGACCGTTCTTTCATGGTAATCCGTGGTCATTTCAGGCCCCAGGGATTCATAAGGGATGGTGATCAGGGTCCAGAAAAAAAACAGGGCAAACAGCCAGAACCCGAAATACAATGTCATGGCATCTTGTGGCAGCACCGGCGGCCGGAACAGAAACAAAATGGACACGGCAAGTCCTAAGGCCCCGAGCGCGATATAGGGCCTGCGCCTGCCGAACGGGCTCGATGTTCTGTCTGACACATAACCGATCACCGGATCGGTTACCGCATCAAACAGCCGCACTGCCATCAGCAGCAATCCCACAGTGGATATATTCACCCCGATGGTGTCCGTATAAAATTTGGGCAGAAACACATACACGGGAATCCCGATCACCGCCAGAGACAGGGCGGGCAATGCATAGACAAACGTATCTCCCCATGATACCTGCCGTTCCCTGCCGATGACTGTTTTTTTCATTATCGTTTTCCGAGCAGCTTGTCCCGGAATCCTTTGTCTATGGGATTGGCGCCGATCCATATGGAAAACACGGCCCGGGCAAATTCATGGCCTTCGATGGTTCCAAGGGGCGTGGAATTGTAGGTCAGGACGGTCCCTGACTCCGGAATATAGGTCAATGCATACCGGTCTTTAGGCACGACATCCCTGTACAACCGGTTCAGGGCGGTAATTTTGGGCAAAAGGCGCTGAAATTCCGCATCACTGACAGACTCTCTGATCTTTTTTTCAGTGGCCCGGGCAAAATCCTCCGCCGATATGGCAACCCGGTATTCCAGCACCAGATGTTTGGGGATATCCTCCAGTGCCCGGGACCCGTCTGCGGTTTCGGGAAGATAAAACGCACCGGTATACGCATCTATGAAAAACATATATCTAAGCAGTGCCGCGCCTTTTAGATGAAGACGGGTCTGACTGACTGTCACTGTATTTGAAAATGTCGTACCGTCCACCACGGTGACCGCTGCATGAGCGGTTCCACATACAGAAAAAAACAAGAATGCCCCTGCAGTGACAAGCAGTATCTTGCGCTGAAATTTCATTGAATACCCGCTTTCCTTAGATGCTATATTGTCACGGTAGACTGGAGATCAGACCCTGTAATTTATGCCACAGGGCCTGTCTTTCTTTATCAGACGCTGCCGTGCCGGGGAAAACCACTGTTTCATGGGGACGTCTGTCCAGCCAGAACCGCCCGGTGGACTGTCCGGCTTTTTTTGACAAAGCAAGCCAGACAATGGTATCAGCCCCCTGATCAGGCGTTCTCAATAGTTTGTTCACCAGGGCATGGAATTCCGGGAGCGCCCGTTTGATACCCGGTGTATCTACCCAGCCTGGATGCATGGCATGAACTCTTATCCCGTCTTTATGCAGCTGATCCGCCCAGATCCGGGTCAGCATGACAACGCCTCTTTTGGCCCGGGCATATGCTTTCGAACCGTTGTAAAGTTCCTGTTTGTTTTCAAGATCATGGACTGCAATTTTCTGGGTATACATGCCGCCGGAGGCCACATTGATGATCCTTGCGCCGGGAGAACGGGCAAGCGTTTTTTTCAACAGCTCTGTCAGGTAAAAAACTCCCAGCAGGTCGGTGGCAAATGTCTGCTCAAATCCTTCGGATGTTTCTTTGCGTTCATTGAACAAAGCCCCGGCATTGTTGATCAGTATATCGATGGACTTCTTTGAGTCCCGCAGCTGTTTGGCCACCTGTTTGATATCCTGCATCAGGCTCAGGTCCGCCAGCAGATAATCCACATGGGGATTTCCGGTCTTTTCCATGATTTCCTGCTGCACCTGCTGCGCTTTTTTTTCGTTCCTGGCAACAATCGTGAGAAACGCTTTTTTTTCTGCAAGCATGAGGGCGGCCGCCTTTCCAATACCGGATGTGCCCCCTGTCAACACCACGTTTCTGCCGTAAAGCGTACCGATCGGCTCCGTCCAGAACCGCCGGCTCAAGTCGTATCCGAACCGGCTGAACAGCAGCATTCCCGGCACTATGGCATGGTCTGCCAGATAATCCAGCCAGCCGGCGCCGGAACCTGAGTCTTTTTTTCTGGGGGCCGCATATTTCGTGTTCCCGGCGTCATGAACAGACCCGGTTTTTCTGTGATTTTCCATTGGACCGCCTTTCACTGAACCTGACTGTTATACATACACATTATAATTGACACATTTTTTCAGACTTCAATACCGGAAAAACATGCTTATCGTATTTATGTTTGAAATTTGTAAACAATCAGGGAGACTGACAATGATTCGATTTGGCCTGTGCTGTGTATTCAGGGAACACCCAGTGAAATTTCGCAAAACCACGGCAGCATATCTGTCCCGGTTTCCTGAAGAGGACCAAAAAAGCCGTCTGGCCCGGCTGTGTGACGGCAATGCACAAAGCCTTTTAAAAGCCCTGACATTCTGCCACGAAAACGGGATCGGATCCTTCCGGATCAACAGCCAGATTCTGCCGTTGAAGACCCATCCGGACACGGGGTATGACATATACGAGCTTCCCGGCTCAGAAGACATCATCGCCGCGTTCAGGGCCTGTGGTGAGTATTGCCTGACACATGACATCCGGACCACCTTCCACCCGGACCAGTTCATCATTTTGTCATCACCCAATCCGGAGGTGGTCCAAAGGTCCGTGGCAGATCTGGTCTACCAGGCCCAGGTGGCCGAATGGGTGAATGCCGATGTGATCAACATTCATGCCGGCGGGGTTTATGGGGATAAACCATCTGCTTTATCCCGCCTGGCAGCCGTCGTTGAGACACTGCCGGATCCGGTCAGGAAAAGACTGACTTTTGAAAATGACGACAGAAGCTATACCCCCCGGGATCTGTTTCCTGTGTGCAGAGACCTCAAAATCCCCCTGGTGTATGACGTACACCACCACCGGTGCCTTCCGGACGGCCTGACAGTTGAAGCGGCCACAGAACAAAGCCTGAAAACCTGGGACCGGGAGCCCTTGTTTCACCTGTCCTCTCCCAAAGACGGCTGGTCCGGGCCCGACCCCAGAAAGCACCATGATTATATCGACATCCATGACCTGCCCAAAGACTGGCGGTCCATGGATATTACCGTGGAAGTAGAAGCAAAGGCCAAAGAACTGGCCATAAAAAAATTGATGGCAGAACTAAAGAAGGTCCCGTGAAACCCGGTCTCCTGAGTATTGACGCTTATTCCATGACATACCGGGGATAGGACTGTTTGGCGGCCCGGGCTGCCTCCGGATCGATATTCAGGGTCAGGAGCCACTGCCGCTGGTCGGTCAGGCCCGGCACCGCGCCTCTTTCCGGTTCGATGACCCAGCCGGCCCCGCCGAAATCCTCTCCCGGCACATTGGGGCCGTTGAAGTTGGAGGACAGGCAGAAGGCCCCTGCCACAATGGCGGCGGCCCGACCGCCGGGCACCCAGATATCCTCTTTGGATGCAGGTGTGGCACGGGGACATATCAGAATATCCACCCCTTGATTCTTGTATTCCCTGGCCCGGTCCGTGAACCACAGGTCCGTGCAGATCATGAAACCGATGCGCACCCCGTCCACCTGGACCGCCTGGAACCGGCCGTTGCCCCGCTGGTACCAGCGGGCCTCGAAATAGCCGGGTCCAGTTGTTGGGCAGTTCACATACGGTCACCTTCATCATTTCTCCATCATTTCTCGAATTTTTTTTGTCAGACCCGGACCCGCTATCCAATGACATGATTTTTTACAGGGAACTGTCAGCTAAATCAAGCGGAAATGATTGTTGCTGTGCCGTTAATCGACACTTACCGGGATCGCCAGTAACATTGACTTTTATAAAAAGGTGTGAAAATAAACAATTTCAGGACGGGAATATTGACACCCATTTTCTGGAACAGATGGACAAGTTGGAAAAAACTGTCCTGATGCCAATAGCGGTTATGCCCTGACGGCACCATCACCATCCGGCGGCATCACCGATATAAGGAATTTTAATATGAAACTGGAACCGTTCAGGCTTGAACGCTACTTTGCAACACATGAATTTTCCGCGTCTTATCTGCTGTGTACTTCGGATTGCGAAAGCATGGAACTGCGGGAGCTGCTGTCACTCAAACCGGATGCACAGGAACGGTTCCTCTCGCTCTGGCTCGGCTACACGGAATCATCAGGCGATCCAGTGCTGCGGCAGGCGGTGGCAGCACTGTATGAAAATATCATTGCCGACCACGTGCTTGTGCATGCCGGGGCAGAGGAAGCGATCTTCAATTTCATGAATGTGGCCCTTGGCTCCGGGGATCATGTCATCGTGCAGGGGCCCTGCTATCAGTCTCTTGCTGAAGTGGGCCGGAGTATCGGTGCTGAAGTTTCCCAATGGCGGGGGAATCCGGCACACCACTGGGAACTGGATCTTGGCGTGCTCCGGACATTGCTGACCCCCCGAACCAAAGTGGTGGTGGTCAATTTTCCCCACAACCCCACCGGTTTTCTGCCGGGTCCCGAATTCATTCACGAACTGTCAAAATTTTCTGAAAAGCACGGCTTTATTATTTTTTCTGATGAAGTTTACCGGGGCCTTGAAATGGATCCGTCAGACCGTCTGCCGGCTTTCGCGGATATCAATGACCGGGCCGTGTCTCTGGGGGTCATGTCCAAAACTTTTGGCCTGGCCGGCCTGAGAATCGGCTGGGTTGCCACCCGGAATACCCGTATCTTCAATGAAATGTCTGCATTCAAGGATTACACCACCATCTGTAACAGTGCGCCAAGTGAGTTTCTGGCCACCATTGCATTACAAAACGCCGAAACAATCGCCGAACGCAATATCCGGATCATTCAAAAAAACCTTGATCATCTGGACCGCTTTTTTACCGACCATGCCGATCTGTTCCAGTGGTATCGGCCCAAAGCCGGTTCGGTCGCGTTTCCCATTCTGCTGAAAGGACCGGTGCAAGAATTCTGCACGGATCTTGTGGAAAAAGCCGGCATTCTGCTGTTACCGGGTACCCTTTACAATGAAGGGTCGAACGCATTCCGCGTTGGGTTCGGCCGGAAAAATGTCCCGGAGGTTCTTGAGAAATTCGATGCCTATCTGAAAAAGAGACCCCTTAAAGATCTTTGATCCCTATTCCACCAGGGCCGCGCAGCAAAGATGAAAACGGCATCATGCGCCTTTACATGTCGCATTCCTGCGATTCCCGATTCCGAAAAAAACAATTTTTTAAACAAAATCCGGCTTTAACTGTCTTTAATTGATGAATATTCAAACACATTCTCATTTTCATTCCAAACTGGCATATGGTTTGCAATCCAATAACGGAGATATCGCTTTGGTATCAACAAACGGCTGTTTTATGATGAAAGGGTAAAAGGAAAAAACATGGAAAAAATACTGATTGTCGGATGTAAAAAAGCCATGGATGATGTCTGCATCGGGTGCAGCAGATGCCTGGTGGGGTTCAACAGAAAAGCGGGTGAATTCAATCGATACAAAGACACGGATGCTGAAATCACAGGGCTGCTGAACTGCGGGGACTGCCCCGGCGCGACCATTGTGACGCGCCTGGCCCAGGTAAACCTCTGGAACTCCCCCATGGGAGAAAAAGTCACAAAGATTCATATCGGCCCGTGCATCACAGATCACTGTCCCCACAAAGATGTGATCGTCAATAAAATTAAAGCCAAAGCCGGTGTCGAAGTGATCGAAGGCGCCCATCCCTACAAACCGGATAATATCTTTGCCTGATTGTTAAAGGAGAGATCCCATGCCTTTGTTTGATTTTATATGTAATGACTGCGGCCGGGTCAGCGAACTGCTCATTGTTCAAACCGGGGATGAACCCAGGTGCACCGCCTGCAAAAGCACCAACCTGAGCAAACAGATATCAGCCCATTCCGCCATGTCCGGCCCGGCAAAAATGAGAAAACCCGGGCTGGGAGATACAGCCTGCTGCGGCTCTACACCCGGTCAGGCTTCTGGATGCGCAGGTCCTGGAAGCTGCTGTGGCAAGGCGTTCTGACCATGGATAAACTGGATGCATTTTTGGATAATCTTCAGAATGAAATTTTCGAAGAAGCCAGGCAGGCGCTTGGTGAAAAAGGATTCCAGCGGTGGCGGAACCCCAGATTCGGCGGCCGGATGGAAAATCCTGACGGCCATGGCCGTGTGACCGGGGAATGCGGAGATACCATGGAAATCTTTTTGAAGTTTAAGGACAACCGGGTATCTCACGCCTCCTATGTCACGAACGGGTGCGCTTCCAGTGCCATTAGCGGATCCTTTGCCGCCGAACTGACCCTGGGAAAAGACCCGGATGAACTCACAGACATTACAGATGAAACGGTCCTGGAAACCATTGGCAGATTACCGGAAAAGGACCAGCACTGTGCCGGTCTTGCCGCAAGGACCGTCCAGGACGCACTGAATGATTACATGATCCGGCATCGGGACTGCAAACAATAACGCTCCCAATGTAAGGAACGTGTGGTGCCGATTCCGGAGGTGAAAGTCCTCCGGAATCATTGACGGGTTGTCTGCTAAATTCTGAACAGGGACAGTGGAGATGGACAAAGCTGGTCCATGACCGCCAGGTCGTTCTTTGAACAATAGCCTTTGGACACCCAGCCGTTTTCAAATCCTTTCTGCGTGATGACCTGCAGATGGGTGTGAAAGAACCAGTTGCCGTTTTCATGAAAATCACCGATGTGTGCAAACACATCTCCGGCGGCAAACCGGTCTCCGGGCGCCGGCAGCTTTTCTTTGTTCAGGTGGCCGTACAAACTGTAAAAGGTGTCGAATGCGGGGCTGTCGTGCCGCAGCAGCACATTGCCGCCGTAGTTGCCCGGGCCTTCTTCATATCCGCTTTCCTGGACCACACTGTCCAATGGGGCACAAACCGGGGTTCCCAGAGGGACGATGATATCCAGCCCCAGGTGAAAATACCGCTGTTCCTCCCGCATCTGGGGGTACTTGGACAGGATGGCTTCCCGGTCTTCCAGGTAGGAGGCCAGCCCCCAGGTATGCTGTTGTGACATGGTATGGTCCAGCCAGCGTTGAAACGCCGGCTGGTCTGCAATATCCACTTCATCAAACACCTTTGATCCCACAGACAGATCCACGATCAGCGGGTTTCCGGTCAATCCTGTGAACACCGGTACAATTTCAATATTCTCGCAATACGCAATATACGGGTATTTCATGCTGAAATGTCCTTTTCAGGAAACCACAAAGTCATTGGTTTTGATCAGTCCGGGGATGGATACCACGGGGTGACCGTTTTCTGAAATCCGGGTGCCGTCCGGAAACTTAAATTCCGGTGCCATCGATGTATAATACGCCTGATCATAACAGCGCAGTTCCACGCTTACGGCGTCTCCCTGCCGGATCATGAAGGATGTCAGTCCATAGTCCGCTTCTCCTAAAGGCGTGGCAATGATGTACCGGGGGATTTCACGGCCGGACCCTTCTCTTCGGACCATGGTGGCGATATCCACGACATCGTAGGAATCGACGGGATGGGCCGCGTTCCAGGATATCTGGACGGGCAGGCCGGCCACGTAAAGGTGATGGAATTCGATGCCGGCGCATCTCAGGGCATAGGCCAGGTCATGAATCGAAGTGTCTTTGTCGTTGACCCCGCCCAGCAGCGGCACATTGGCATACACGGTGATGCCCTTGTGGTTCAGGCGGCGGGTGACAAGCGTGTGATCCGGAGTCAGATCCGATGTCGTCACAAACCAGGTTTCGATTTCCAGCCGCAGCGGTGACACCACGGATAGTTTGTTCACCTCTCCGAGAAAACCGACCCTGGCGTCTGTGAACGCCATGGGATCTGTAGCCAGTGTCATGGAGCAGATGCGCAGGGCATTGACATGGGGGATACGCGACATCCGGTCTGCGATCCGGCGGATATCAAAAAGATAGTCCAAAGCTTCGCCGTTGATCAGCACATCCGTGATCCGGGGATCATCGGCAATATAGGCGAATTCAGCCTCATCGGCCCAGGGCAGAATGCTCACCCGGGTTTCATGGAGGCGTGACACGCCATCCAGGCTGGTATCCACGATGGAACCTGTGTTCTGGACGGTGTCAACCAAAGCGGTTTTCAGCCGATCCACTTCCTCGGGCAGCGCGTCTGGGTTGACCGGTGCGGTTTTTTCGGGCCGGTTGCCTACCAGATAGTCGTCATTGCCGATTTTTGCCATGTACTGAATATCAATGGTGCCTTCGGCGTTGACCCGCACATTGGTCAATGAATTGGCCAGGGGTGCAAACGCCTTGAAATATTCCGGGGTGTAGGGGGTGCGGATCCAGACGAAATAATCCTGGTTTTCCACTTTTTCCACGGCCCATCCGCTGGAGAACCAGTCCATTTTGCCGATGGGGGTGGCTGTGCAGATCCGGGGGATCACCCGGTCAGACAGGTGTGCCCGCAGATGCAGGGCGATATCGATGCCGTCGGACAGCGGTTTCCAGTAAATGGAGTTGCCGTGAATGGGGCTGCACGGGATATAGATATAGTGCAGCTCGGCCCCGGCTCCCCGCAGCAGGCCGAACAGTCTCACCAGCTCCGGGCCGGTGTCGTTGCAGTCGCTTAAAAACGGGGTCTGGACATACACGGCCACCCCATGGTTCACCAGGTCGGTGATGATGTCCAGGCTTTCCGGGGAGACTTCGTCGGGATGGATGAAATGGGTGGCCACTTCAATACGTTTGCCGACCCGGTTCAGTTCCAGGCTTTTCTGTTTGATGTATTTGAGATATTCCCCTTCTTTTTCCAGAAACAGGTCCGGATAATAGGCAATGGAACGGGTGGCCAAACGCAGGGTCTGGACATGATCCACCTCCTTGAGTCCGTCAATGGCGGCTTCCATGTTTTTTCTGTTCAGAAAAGGATCGCCCCCGGTAATCACGATTTCCTTGATAGCCGGGGATGAGCGCACATGATCCACGGCCTTCATCACCGCTTTGGGGGTGGGGTTTTTTTCGTTCCGGGAATCCTTGTGTTTCCGGAAACAGAACCGGCAGTAGACCGGGCAGCTCATGTTGAGCAGAAAGATCACCCGGTTCTGATACATCTGTTCCAGGAGCCCCTCATGGAACTGGCCGATCCAGGTGTTGGTGTGACCGACATTGTCCAGTTCCTCCACAAACGGCAGATACTGGTAAGCCACGTCCCTGGAAACCATCATCTGCCGGATGGTGTGCCGGGACAGGCGTACCGGATATTTTTCAATGACCTTCTGGATATCATCCCGATCGGATTCCGGGATGTTGTGGTTGGTCAGGGAGATGAGCTGGTCCGTATTTCTGACCGACACATATCCGTGGCCGGGAATCACCTGTTCCAGAAAGGCCACCAGCAGAATATGGGGCAGGGTCACACCGTTCAGTTCCAGCGTCTGACCGTCGCCTGCGGCAATGGCGGATAGAACGGTTTTAAAAAAATCTTCAGGATACCCTTCAAACCCTGTGGCAGCCAGCAGATTCTCCCATTTGGCCTGGCCACTGCCCTGTTTGATGATATCGGCGAATTCGCTGCCGCAGAACTGGGCATTGCCGTATATTTCCAGAAATGTCCGGGCTCCTTCCTCCAGTCGGGAAAGCAGCACTGTTTTTTGTTCCCCGGAATATTCGAACCGGATGTCCAGGGAGGTGTCTGATATGTTTCTGTCTGTTTTCATGTTACGCCTCTTTTGCCTTGTATAAATAATAGACCGTTTCTCTGGGAAAACCGTATCCCATGACCTGGCCCAAAACTTCATCTTCATTGCCCGTCCCGATGCACACCACCAGATACTCTCTTTGAAGGCCTTCGTCCACCACCTTTTTCCAGGTAAAGGCGTTGGCTTCAAAATAGGCATATGCCATGTGAGACGGATCAAAAATGGATTCTTCTCCCAGTGTCAAATCGTTTTCAAAAATGATGTAGCTGGCCCCTGGATCCAGCGTCTTTTTGATCCCCATGAAACTGCCGTGGATGGGGCGCTCATGTAACGGCTTTGTCACTGGATGTTCATATCCTCCTGTATTATGCGCACGTCTCCTGTCAGAACGGTGCAGGGTTCCCCGCTCTATCTTGAAATGTCAGAAAAAACGTCTGGTTTAAGTTATTGCTTCAACAATCGGCAATGGAACGGATCCACCCGGATATAAACCTCTTCTCCCCGGCGATACGGGGTTCGTTTGACAAAATTGATCACATGCAGCAGCTGACCGTCGGCAATTTCCACGAAATAACTGACCTCTCCCCCCATATAGCTGCGGTCCTTGATTTTGCCGAAAAAATAATTCATCCCTTCTTCTTTGATGAAATCTTCTTTATTCCCCAGGGTCATCTTCTGCGCCCGGATTACGATTTCAGCGTTTTCTGACACCTCGAATTCCCCCACCGGGCTGGCCAGGCAGGTGCTGCCGTCCGCCAGTTCCACCTCATAATTTCCGTTTTTACGGGTTTTCACCTGTGCTTTCAGAAAATTGGAATGGCCCAGAAAATCCGCCACAAAATGGTTGATAGAATTGTTATAGACCTCTTCAGGCTCTCCCTGCTGCTGGATAAAGCCTTCTTTCATCACCACCACCTTGTCGGACATGGACAATGCTTCTCTCTGGTCATGGGTGACAAAAATCGTGGTGACCCCCAACTCCATCTGGAGATTGTCAATCTCCCGGCGCATGTCTTCTCTCAGGTTCTCATCCAGGGCCGACAACGGTTCATCCATGAGCAGCACGTCCGGCTCGATCACAATGGCCCGGGCCAGGGCGATGCGCTGCTGCTGGCCGCCTGACAGCTGTGAGGGCATCCGGCTTCCCACCCCCGGCAACCGAACGGTTTCCAAAGCTTTTTCCACCTTTTCTTTCATCACTGTTTTGGACACATCCCGGTATTTGAGGCCAAAGGCCACATTGTCAAAAATCGTTTTATGGGGAAACAACGCATAGTTCTGGAATATCATGCCCAGGTTACGCTTGTGGATGGGTGTGTCGTTAATGCGCTTTCCCTTGATGAAGATATCCCCCCGGGTAGGGGGTTCAAGTCCGGCCAGCATCCGGAGCAAGGTGGTTTTCCCGCAACCGGAGGGGCCCAGCAGTGTAACAAAGGATCCTTCGGGGATATCCAGATCCATGGGCTGCACTGCCACCAGATCACCAAACCGTTTTTCAATGCCCTTGAATCTGACAAAGGCCGGGTCTTTTGCGTGTGCCAAACCAGTGTTCTCCCGTTTTGTTTATGGAAAGGCCCCCGGCAGTCGATCGACTGCCGGGGTGCCCGGTTCATTAAGATTCAGGGGGGCTTAGGCACCGGCCATAATCCGGTCCCATTTTTCCGCCCATTCCAGCTGGTGTTTGTTCCAGTAGGCCGGATCCGCAAACAGATATCCATTGAGCTTGCCCGTGGGATCAAACGCCGGCAGTTTTTTAACATCCTCAGGCATCTCCACTTTGGTGGGGTCCAGTGCCGGCGGATATTTCTGTCCCTGGGCCACGGCAATGGCCGCATCGGGTTCCAGCATGAAATTGAGCAGCTGCTGGGCCACTTCCAGGTCCGTGCCCTTGAGCACATACATGTATTCCATCCATGAATAGGTGCCGTCCGGGGCCAGGTATCCGATGGGGTGTCCTTGCTCCTGGAGAGCCGCTACCCGACCGGACCATGCCACAGTGGCGGAAATTTCACCATTGGCCAGCAGACTCATGAGTTCTGATCCGGATGCCCAGTATTTTTTCATCATGCCCCGCTGTTCTGTCAACACATCCCATACCGCATCCACATCCGTGATGTTATTGGGGCTTTGACCGGTGTGCAGGGCCGCGTACCACATGTTGGTTCTGAAATCCCCGCCCCAGGAGCCCAGTTTGCCTTTCAGGCTTTTGTCATAGAGCAGAGATGCGCCTAGTTTTTCCGCTTTTTCCTTGGAAATATCGTTTGTGTTATAAGCGATCCCGGTCTGGCCAAGGTCATAGGGAACTGCTGACAAAGTCCCATTTGTGATGCCCCGCAGGGTGTCGGTCATTTTGGTCATGACATTCTTGAGATTGGGAATTTTGCTTTCATCCAGGACCACACCGAATCCCAGGTCTGTGTACCGGGCATAATCATACACCGCACTCAGATGGGCGATATTGAATTCCCCTCCGGGCGGATAGGAGGCTTTGACCTGGGTTAAAAACGCATCCATACCGGTGAAGGCCGCATCAATGACCTCGATGCCGGTGGCCTTGGTAAAGGGATCAAAGGCAAATTTACGCAATGCTTCTGATGTGGTGCCTCCCCAGGAATGACAGGTAATGGATTTGCTGGCAAAGGCATTGCCCATCAGACCGAATGGTCCGCCTGCCAACCCTAAAGCGGCGCCTGCAATGCCGGCGAATTTGACAAAATCCCGCCGGGTGATGTTTCCTTCCAGATAGTTTTGATACACATCATCCAGCCGTTTTTTCAATTCTTCTCCCATTGTCTTCTCCTTTGTCTCTCACGTTAAAATACCGAATGCACACCGACCCCAAAGCCGGGTGCTGTCATATTCGATTCAGGGGGTGTTTCCCCTGGCAAATCGCCGTGCCACATAGCCTGCCGCCAGGGGAATCGAAATGGTCAACACGATCATGACCGCTCCCAGGGCATTGATTTCAGGACTGATGGAGGTTCTGAGCATACTGAAAATCTGGACCGGCACCGTCTGGTTCTGGGCCGTTGCCCAGAACAGGGTGGCGGTGACATCATCAAATGAAATGGTAAAGGCAAACAGCATGCCCGCAAAAATGGCAGGGGCCAGCAATGGAAAGGTGATTTCCCTGAATGTCTGAAACGGGCTGGCCCCCAGGGACAGGGCTGCTTCTTCATATTCGCGCTTGATTCCCACCAGCCGGGCCTGGACAATGAGCAGCACATAGGGCAGGGTCAACACCACATGGCCGATGAGCAGTAGTGCAAAATTTTTAGGCTGCTGCAGCCACCGGATGAAAAGCAGCAGGGCCACACCCAGGATCACTTCCGGGATCATGATCGGCGCAATGAGTATGGTGTTTAAAAACTCCTTGCCCTTGAATTCATACCGGATGAATGCCAGGGCCGCAGGCACACCGATGGCGGTGGAAAATATGGCCGTCAAAGACCCCAGCACCAGAGAATTTTTAAAGGCATCCAGGATGGTGGAGTTCTGAGACAGCTTGACAA
>JAABTO010000388.1 GCA_011389835.1 Desulfotignum sp.
TGGCCGGCCTGGTCCATGACATCCCCACATGCAAGGAACTTCTGGACCGGATTATGGCGGAAGCCAGGCAGATCATTGAAAACCGGCTGACGGCCATGCTGTGACATTGAAAATGAGGCCTGCATGACACTATTGTATTTTCTTCTGGCATTGCCGTTGGCGGCGGTGCTGTTTTTGACAGGAAAAGTGTTTCAGTTGAAAAAGGGGAAACACCAGGCGGAAACAGAGATCGCAGGCACGAAGATCCATCAAATTCCTTCGCCGGGGGCGGTCCATCAACTGACCATTCTACCGCTGGTGGATTTTCATGCCGCAGACCCGTCTCTGAAAACCGAACCCGGTGTGTCCTATCTCATCAAAGCCGACGATACCACCATTCTGATGGATTGCGGATTCAACAGGGAAAAGGCCCACCCGTCTCCGTTGCTTCACAACATGGAAAAGCTGGGTATTTCCGTGTCCGACCTTGACATGATTTTTTTCAGCCACCTGCACCTGGATCATTTAGGCGGCATAACCGAGCAGAAAACGCAGACATTCAGCCTGTCCCGGGGACCCGTGTCGCTGCCGGACATTCCCATCTATGCACCGGCTTCGGTTACCGGGTCCAGATGGAATCCCAGTGCAAATGCCAGGGTGATTTCAGATCCGACAGAATTGAAGCCCGGCATTTTCAGCATCGGCACCATTCCCAGATATCTGTTCCTGATGGGACGCACCCTGGAGAACGCCCTGGCCGTCCATGTCAAAGGCAAGGGAATCGTTTTGATTGTGGGCTGCGGCCACCAGACCATCGAGCGGGTCATCGATCGGGCAAAGGCGTTGTTTGACGAACCCATCCACGGAATTATCGGCGGGCTTCATTATCCGGTGAACGGGGGCCGGATCATGCTGGGGCCCATCAATATTCAGCGCATTGTTGGATCTGACACCCCGCCGTGGCAGGGAATCAGGGAAACCGATGTGGAAAACGCCATTGCCGCCATCCAGCAGGTCTCCCCCCGCATGGTGGCATTGTCTCCCCACGACACCTCTGACTGGGCCATTGACAGGTTCCGGCAGGCATTCGGCGCCGCGTATGTGGATGTCAAGGTGGGGCAGCAGATCGTGATCTGAATCCAGCTTGCTCAGTCCAGTTTTTTCAGCTTGTCGGGATAGTCCCGGGCAAGATCGACATACAGCTGCTTGCCGTAAGTCCAGAAATCCTTGTGCCGCTGCCGGACATCTCCGATGATCTTGTATGGCACGCCGCCGGTGATTTTTTCATCCGGAATATGGGTTTTCTGCGGAATGACCGACCCTTCCGCCACAATGGCCCAGGCCCCTACCACCACATCAAACCCGATGATCGCCCCGATGCCGATAACGGCATGGGTTTTGATCAGCCGGCCGTGGATGATGGCACCATGGCCCACGGTCACATGATCCGCCAGCTCCAGAAGGCCGTCCGGGCGGATATGGAGAATGGCCCCTTCCTCCACGGCCGTGCCGTTGCCGATATGAATCGTGCCGTAATCTCCCCGGACAATAGCGCCATGACCGATGTAGCAGTTGTCCTGGATCACCACATCCCCGATCACCCTTGCTGAATCACTGATATATGTATTTTTTCCGATGGTCGGAATCCGGTCTCCATACTGATAAACAGCCATCTGTTTTTCCTTTCCAAGGTCTGTAATTCCTGTCCAATCATTGGCTATGTCTACTGAAACCGAGGCATCCGGCGATTAAAAAAAAGCGCAGCGCTCCCGGGTATGGGAAAACGCCGCGCTTTGTACAAATAATCGCGTCAATGGAACAAGACGCGGTTCAGGGGTTTATTTGGCCAGGTCGAACCGGTCCAGGTTCATGACCTTGTCCCATGCGGCCACAAAATCGGTCACAAACTTTTCTCCGGCATCTTCGCAGGCATAGACTTCGGCCAGTGCCCGGAGCTGGGAGTTTGCGCCAAAGATCAGATCCACCCGGGTGGCGGTCCATTTCTTCTCTTTGGTTTTCCGGTCCCGGCCCTCAAACAGGTCCTCTTCTTCTGACACAGGAAGCCACTCGGTTCCCATATCAATGAGGTTCACGAAAAAATCATTGGTCAGGGTCTCCGGTTTTTGGGTGAACACGCCGTGGGCAGACTGCTGAAAGTTGGCATTCAGTACCCGCATGCCGCCGACGAGCACGGTCATTTCCGGGGCGGTCAGTGTCAGCAGCTGGGCCCGGTCGATCATCAGGTCCTCGGCCTTGACCGAAAATCTGG
>JAABTO010000126.1 GCA_011389835.1 Desulfotignum sp.
CCAGGGTGATGGTGGAGGCCTCATGTTTTTCGATACCGGCTTTCTTGATGATCCCCCTGATAATCTTGTTGATGGTTTCCACCACTTTTGTGTGCAGCGTTTCCAGGCCGTCGCCTTTTTCCGCATACATAATCCGGGAGATCACATCCTCGCCGTAGCTGATCTGGGCATTGAACTCTCCCTGCTGGGCCAGGACCTCGCCGGACTGCAGGTCCAGAGCCTGGCCGAACACGGTGGTGGTGCCCACATCCACGGCAAGGGCAAAATTTCTGTTTGTGGTGTCCCCGGCCTCGATATTGATGATCTCGTTTTTGCCGTCCTCTCTGACCGGCCGTAAAATCGTGGCCGTGACCTTGAAATTTTCCTGCCGGATGGTGTCCGGCACCCGGCGGATCAGGCTCAGATCCATGGTCAGGCGGTGTTCATCATGGTGAATTCTCAGGTGATTCATGATCCTGGCCACATCGGCCAGGTTGTCATCTTCCACTGCCGGATCCATTTCCAGGTAGATCTTTTCCACCGGCGGAATGAACAGTCCGTCCTGTTTGAGATCCTCCATGTCCACGGTCATGGCCCGGGCCGTATGACGGTCCATGGTCTGGTCGAGACGGCTGGTCTCCACTTCCGATTCCACGGGAATGCGCACAGTGATATCCGAGGTCACTTTGGCCAGACAAGCCAGGCGGTATCCTTTTTCCCGGTCCTGATCCGCAAGCTTTTCCGAAATACCGCCGGACACCTCCCCGGATTCGATGAGCACGCGGCATTTGCCGCACATACCCTCCCCGCCGCAGGAAGCATTGATATGGACCCCGGCCTCCATGGCGGCCCGGATGAGGCTTTGATTGTCCGGTACGGTGATCTTTATATGATGCGGTAAAAATTCGATGGTATGGGTCATGACAGGGTCCTTTCTTTGATGATTGTCTGTTCATCCATATGAAACAGCGGCTGCAAAACCAACCGCTGGATGGTCTTGATCAAAATTGATTATACCTGCTGCCGGATCATTTGCCAAGGAACAAACCCAAAATGGCATTGAATTTTGGACCGGTTTATGAAATGATGCCGTCATCAGCAACCGGCAATGAACAGTCATCAATAAGGGGATACCTATGAAGCGGATGGATGTATCAAAACTTCGGGAAATCTTTGGTGAACAAAACATTAAGACGGACCCGTCCGACCTGTATTCGTTCGGATCGGATTCCTCGGTTCACCATGCCATGCCCTGGGCGGTGGTCAGGCCGGACAACACCGAACAGGTCCAGAAACTGATGGTTTATGCCAACCAGGCCCTGATCCCGGTCATTCCCCGGGGCGGGGGGTCGGGCATGTGCGGACAGACCGTGCCGATTCAAGGCGGCATCGTTTTGGACATGAAGCACATGAACCGGATCCTGGAGATCAACCTGCCCGATGTCTACTGCCGGGTGGAGCCCGGCGTGGTGGACGATGACCTGAACCTGGCCCTCAAATCCTACGGGATGTTCTATCCCCCAACCCCGGCATCCTCGCGTATCGCCACCATCGGCGGAGAGATCGCCAACAATGCCTCCGGGGTCCGGTCCGTGAAATACGGGGCCACAAGGGACGCGGTTTTAGGCATGAAAGTGGTGCTGCCCACCGGCGAACTGGTGACCCTGGGGGCCCATACCCGGGTGGAAGCCACCGGATATCAGCTGCACAAGCTCATGGTAGGGTCCGAAGGCACCCTGGGCATTGTGGTGGAAGCCACGCTCAATTTTGTGCCCATCCCGGAATACCGGTGCATGGGCATTGCCAATTTCGATCATCTGTCCGATGCCGGGGCCGCCATCGGGGAGATCATGGCATCGGGCGCCATTCCCTCCATGCTGGAGCTGGTGGATTCCGTGGCCATCAAGGCGGTGAACAAGACCATGAACCTGGGCCTCAAGGAGGTGGCCGCCTCCCTGATATTTGAAGCGGACGGCATGGTCAAGGAAGCGGTGGATTATGAGATCAACAAGATGAAAGAGATCTGCAAAAAACACCGCGGCAGCGACATCACCACCAGTTACGACCCCAAAGAGCGGGCAAAAATCTTCATGGGCCGCAAAAAACTGTTCCCGGCCCTGTCCAAGTATGACGACTGCCTGTCCTCCACATCGCTGGCCGACGACATGGCCGTGCCCTATTCCAAAATGGCGGAAATGGCCGGAAAAATTCACGAAGTGGCGGAAAAAAACAACATCATCATGACCGCCTACGGCCACTGCGGGTCCGGTTGCATGCACACCAAAATCCTGATGGACACCAAACAGCCGGAACAGTGGGCATCGGCCAGAAAGGCGATCACTGAAATCTATGAATATGTCCGGTCCGTTAACGGGACCACTTCGGCGGAACACGGCATCGGCCTGTCCAAAGCAGCGTCCTTTAAAGTGGAAAAAGCCGATTCCCTGAAACTGCTCCAGACCATCAAGCTGGCGCTGGACCCCAACAACATCCTGAACCCGGGCAAACTGATGCAGGCCCCGGATGACTGGGTCACTGCCACCGGACTGAGATATGCCGTGAACAACTAAAGCGAGGATCTGCCCTATGGAAACAAAAAAAGCCACCCGGTTCAACCACCTGCAAAAATGGGAGTCCACCCTGGCGGCCTGTATTCGATGCGGCTATTGTTTTGAGCACTGCCCGTTGTTCAAATTCACGGGATGGGAGTCGGATGCCCCCCGGGCCAAGCTCATCACCGCCTTCGGGCTGCTGTCCGGAGAACTGGAACTTTCTGAAACATCTGCCGACAAAATGTTCAACTGTTTTTACTGCCGCCGGTGCGAGGCGGCCTGTTCTTCCGGGGTGACCCTGACCGATGTTTTCACGGATGCGAAAAAAGATCTCGTGGAAATGGGGTACACCGGGCCCGGCACCACCTCCATCACAGAACCGTATTGTGCCCAGTGTCTGCTGTGTGTCCAGTCCTGTCCCCATGAAGCCCGGTCTCATGGAGAAAACGGCATCGAGACCGACCCGGTGAAATGCCAGAGCTGCGGCATCTGTGTGGAAATATGTCCGGCTGAAGCCGCCAAAATCGTCCACACGTTCGGGACCGGCAAGGCCGACCTGATCGACGCCTCCAACCGGTTTCTGGACACCCACACCTCGGCCAAGGCCATCGTGTTCGCCTGCAACTGGTCTTATTATCCAGACCTTCAGGCTTCCCGGCTGCCGGAATCGGAAACCCATGACAGGGATTATGAGATCTATGTGAACATGTGCGCGGGCCGGCTGGAAACTGAAACCCTCATGGCCCCGTTCATCAATCATGCCTGGGGCGTGCTGGTGAGCTGCTGCCCGGAAGACGACTGCCAGCACAAAGACGGCGGCAAACGGGCGAAAAAACAGGTGGCCCGGCTCCAGTCGATCCTGAAAAGCCTGGATATCGATCCCGAACGTCTCCAGGTGGTGGAGATTCCCAATGGAGACAAAACCCTGTTTCAGGCGGAAATCGATACCTTTATCGACCGGCTCAATGCCCTGGGTCCCATCACATAACCCTGGAGGCAAGAGACATAAGACTGGAAACAAGAAACAAGAGGCTGAATGCTTGACACTTAAAACTGAACATGAATTCCCACAAGGACCCAACCATGAAAATATCCGTGCCCTACGATAAAGGAGGGACCCTGACCGCCGAGATCCCGGATACCGTGCCGGTGCGGTTTCTGGAAGCCAACGATGTCACGCTTCCGGACCAGGACCAGGTCATTGCCGAAGCGATCGCTCAACCGATCAGCAGTCCGTCTTTTGAATCGTTTCTTGCGGATGCCGGCCGGGTCCTGGTCATCGTGAACGACGCCACCCGGCCCACCCCCACCGCCACGGTACTGGACACCATTTTTGCGCCCCTGTCAAAGACCGATTACCGGTTCATCATTGCCACCGGGGTCCACCGGGGACCGAGCGAAGAGGAATTTGTCCAGATTTTCGGAAAATACCATGCCCGGGTCAAAGACCGGATCATTGTGCATGATGCCAAAAAAGACGAAGATATGGTGTATCTGGGCGATTCCACCAACGGCACCCCCATGTACGTGAACAAAGCCGGAGTGGAAGCGGACAGAATCATCATTATCTCATCGGTGGAACCCCATTATTTTGCCGGGTACACCGGCGGCAGGAAATCTTTTCTGCCGGGAATCGCGGGCTATCAAACCGTGGAGAAAAACCACAAGCTGGCCCTGGTGCCCGAGGCAAGGGCCCTGGCCCTTTCCGGGAATCCGGTCCACGAAGACATGATGGATGCCATCCAGACCGTGAAGCAGGAGATCTTTTCCATCATGACGGTGCTGGACAAGCACCACCGGATATATGCGGCATGCACCGGCCATATCCATGACTCGTTTTATGCGGCCATTGACCGGGCCAACGAGGTGTTCTGCGCGCCCCTGGAAGAAAGGGCCGACATTGTGGTGTCTGTGGTGACATTTCCCCAGGACATCGACCTGTACCAGGCCCAGAAAGGCATTGACAACGCCAAGCTGGCGCTCAAGGAAAACGGCATCTGCATCCTGGTGGCCAAATGCCGGTGCGGCATCGGCGGCAAGGCGTTCGCGGATCTGCTGGGATCCTGCGACACCCCGAAAGCAGCCCTGGAAAAAATCGAACAAGGATATGTGTTAGGGTATCACAAGGCCGCCAAAATGGCGGAAGTCGGGCTGTGGGCCCAGATGTGGGCCGTCACCGACGTGGAACCCGAAAAGATCGCGCCGTTGTTCATCACCCCGTTTTCCGACCTGCAGACCGCCCTGGATCAGGCCCTGGCGCAAAAGGGCAAGAACGCGTCGGTCCTGTTTCTCATGGACGGGGGCCTGACCGTGCCCATGGTTGAATAACCGGCGACAGCGGCCATGACATTGGCTCTTTCATGACCGGACGGTTTTCAGAACCGACCGGTCGTGAAATTTTTTGAGCTTGGCCTGGACCGCACCAAATACGGTATCGGGCGGGAACTGGAAGTCAGCGTCCGCCTGCCCGGCCCGCACCCCGGTCAGCACCTCGATGCCCTGCTCGATGGCCGCCACCTGCCAGATATGAAACCGCCCCTGTGCCACTGCCTCCACCACATCTTTTCTGAGCATCAGGTTGTTGATATTGGCTGCAGGGATCATGACGCCCTGATCCCCGGTCAGGCCCCGGCCGGCGCAGACATCAAAAAACCCTTCGATTTTTTCATTGACCCCGCCGATGGACTGGATCTGGCCTTTCTGGTTTACGGACCCGGTGACCGCAATGCCCTGGCGGATGGGATATCCGGACAGGCTGGACAGGACCGCGTAAAGCTCCGTGGATGACGCGCTGTCACCGTCCACCCCGCTGTAGCTTTGTTCAAACGTAATGCTCACGGACACACTCAAGGGATATTCCTGGGCAAACATCCGGCCCAGAAAACCGTCGATGATCATCATGCCTTTGTCATGGGTTTCGCCGGACAGGTCTGCCTCCCGCTCCACATTGATGATGCCGGGCTTGCCCATGTAGGATTCCGCCGTGATCCGGGTGGGCCGGCCGAATGCCAGCTCCCCGATCTGGTACACGGCCAGGGCATTGACCTGCCCCACCACCGACCCGGTCAGATCGATGAGAATGGAATGATCATCATATCGTTCCTGGACTTTTTCTTCATGCAGATTGTGCCGGAACCGGAACGCGGTCAATGCCTGAATCACATGGTCACCGGTGACGGCCGGTGCCTGTTCTTTGCCGGCCCAGAAATCGGCTTCCTTGAGCAGGTCCATGATCCGGCCGAACCGCAAAGACAGCTTGTGCTGATTTTCCGCCAGCCGGTTGCCGTATCCCACCACCTCGGTCACACCGCAGGGGGTGAACGGCCGCAGTTTTTCGGTCTGGCAGGCCCTGGCGACATACCGGGCATAATCATGCAGGGTTTTTGGGCTGACCCCCACTTCATGGTCAAAATCCGCCCGGACCTTGAAAATCTTGTTGAATTTGGGATCTGCGCCCTGCAGCACCCGGAAAATCTCATACCCGCCCACCAGCACCACTTTCACATCCAAATCAATGGGATCCGGACGCAGGGATGCCATGGCCGGTCCGGTCTGGTTCGGCGGGTCCTGGATATGCAGTTTTTTGTTCTGCAGCGTGGTTTTCAGGGTCTCCCAGAGCTCCGGATGGCGGAGCACCGCATCGATCTCCAGCATCAAAAACCCTTTGTCCGCCCGCAAGAGCGACCCTGCCTGAACCATGGTGAAATCCGCGGCCGTCATTCCCTGGACCGCAGTTTTCTCGATTTTACCAAACAGGTTCTGAAAGCTGGGCACCGGCTCAAAAATCACCGGGACCCCCTGTTGTCCCCGCCGGTCCACCAGCACGTTCACCTGGTAGCGTTTTTCCAGAAATTTGGCCATGTCCACGGGTTTGGGTTCCTGTTCCGCATCCGGATCCAGGGACTGAAGCAGCAGGGGCAGATGATTGATCAGGTCCTTTTTTGCTGCTTCCAGAAATTTTTGGGCCTGGGCCCATTCTTTGAAATCCGCAAACAAGGATTCCATCTCTTCGGAAAACAGGTTGCCCGCGGTCTCGGTCACCAGTTGCTGATACCCTTCCTGCATCTCCCGGGTCTGCTTCTGAATCCGGGTCACAGCCTCTTTCATCTCCTGCTGCACCCGGGCCAGTTCCTTTTCCATGGCCGCCCGGACCGAAGGATCCAGTTTGTCAAAGGCTTCCTCTGAAACAGGTTCACCGTCTTTGAGCGGGACCGCCTGAAACCCGTCTGCACCCGTGACAATGGTGATGTCTTTTTTTTCAGCCTCTGCCGCCACCTCGGACATGATCCGGTCCTGGACTGCGTCCACAGATTCTTTGATCCGCTTCTGCTTCTCCAGAAACGGTTTTTCTTCAAAGACCATGATCCGGTCCTGGACTGCGTCCACAGATTCTTTGATCCGCTTCTGCTTCTCCAGAAACGGTTTTTCTTCAAAGACCCTGGGGAGCTTGACTTTCAGGGTTTCAATGAACCGGGACATCTTGCCGGCGAAAAACACGGCCGACCCCGTGGGCAGCCGCATGATCCCGGGACGGTAAGGATCATCAAAATTGTTGACCAGGCACAGATCCTCCGGTGTCTCCCGTGTTTTGGCGACACCTGTCAGGATATCCTTTGTGATGCTGGTTCGTCCGGTGCCTTCAAACCCGGTGATAAAAATATGATACCCCGGGCCTTTCATGTTCAGCCCGAAATGGATGGCTTCCACGGCCCGGCGCTGGCCGATCACCTCATCGAGCGGCTCCAGGTCTTTGGTGGTCGTGAAATCAAACGGGTCATCTGCGCATTGCCTGGACAGCTCACTGGTTTTGACACGGTATTTTTCAATCATGGAATCAACCTCATTGTTCATGGCACGGCGGGAAAAACCACAAAAAGGGGCAGCGCCGAACGCTGAACCCCTTAGTTTCTTTGGTAGCGGGGGAAGGATTTGAACCAACGACCTTCGGGTTATGAGCCCGACGAGCTACCAGACTGCTCCACCCCGCATCAATTTTTGTAATATAGAACAATTCTTTTGTGCCGTCAAGGATTATAATTTTTTTTCATGCCCGATCTCCAGGGCACAAACCTGCTGAAAACGGTTGATATCACCATTCATGGGCTCAACAGGCCGTGCAGCATGGCTTTGAGTTCTTCATAATCCCGGGTCACCTGGATATCGGGAAAATCGGTAACCACTGTTTCCGGGGGCTTGAAGAAAAATCCCTGATCCGCTGCCTGGATCATAGCGATATCATTATAGGAATCCCCGAATGCGATCACATGAAAATTCAAGCCCTGAAACGCCTGGACCGCTTTTTTCTTCTGGTTGCCGATCCGCAGGTTATAGTTTGTGATATTGCCCTGGGCATCGATGGTCAGGCTGTGACACAGCAGCGTGGGAAAGCCCAGTTTGGCCATCAGGGGTTTGGCAAACTCTTCGAACGTGTCTGACAGAACGATGATCTGGGAACGGGATCGTATCCAGTCCAGTGCCTGTTCGGCTCCGGGCAGCGGGTCCAGGGTGGCGATGACCTCCTGGATATCCTGAATTTTGAGGTGGTTTTCCTTTAAAATCGCCAGGCGGCGGGTCATCAGCACGTCATAATCACTGATATCCCGGGTGGTCAGCTTCAACTCCTCGATACCGGTTTTTTGGGCCACGTTAATCCAGATTTCCGGCAGAAACACCCCTTCCAGATCCGCTACGACCATTTTCACGGCGTCACCTCATCTTCAATACGGATGACCATGGGCTGTTTCACCACACAGTCGGTGGGGGTGATCCGGCTCAAGGCACGCTGGATCCAGGCCTCTTTGGCAATATGGGTGATCATGACCACGGGCACGGCCCCGTTGGCGTTGCGCCCCTGCTGGTGCACGGAGTTGATGCTGATTTTGTTCTCCCCCAGAATACCGGAAATCCGGGACAGCACACCGGGATGGTCCTGGGCTTCGAACCGCAGGTAATACCGTGTCATCAACTCGTCCATGGGCAGAATGGGAATATGACGGATATTTTCTTTTGGATATCCCAGGATGGGCACCCGGCCGGTGGTGTTGCTGATGATATTTCTGGCAATGTCGGCAATGTCGCTGAGCACGGCCGATGCCGTGGGCATCATGCCGGCCCCGTGACCATAGAGCATGGTTTTGCCGGTGGCATCCGCATCAATGGCAATGGCATTCATGGAATGACCCACATGGGACAATGGGTTGGCGGTGTCGATCATGGTGGGATGCACCCTAGCTTCCACATGATCTTTGTGACGCTTGCCGATGGCCAGCAGCTTGATGGTGTATCCAAAAGACCGGGCAAATTCGATGTCCATGGGGGTGATCCCACGGATTCCCTCTACATGGATATCCGACAGATTGATCTCCATGCCGTGGGCCAGTGCATTGAGAATCGCCAGTTTGTGGGCCGTATCATGGCCATCGATATCCAGGGACGGTTCCGCTTCGGCAAACCCCAGCTCCTGGGCTTTTTTCAGCGCCTCTTCAAACGTGCACCCCTCTTTTGAGATCCGGGATATCCAGGGACGGTTCCGCTTCGGCAAACCCCAGCTCCTGGGCTTTTTTCAGCGCCTCTTCAAACGTGCACCCCTCTTTTGAGATCCGGGACAGGATATAGTTGCAGGTGCCGTTCAAAATCCCTGACATCGATTTGATATCATTGGCCACCAGGGACTCTCTGAGGGTCTTGATAATGGGCATGCACCCGCCGCAGCTGGCTTCAAACGCCAGATCCACCCGGTTTTTCCGGGCGGATTCCATCAATTCATTGCCGCAGTCGGCCAGCAGGGCCTTGTTGGCCGTCACCACATGCTTGCCATTCTTCAGGGCGGTGAGAATGAGCTCTCTGGCCGGGGACCGGCCGCCGATCAGTTCCACCACCACATCGATATCCGGATCCGTCAATACGGCCCCGGCATCCGGGACCAGGGCCGCGGTCTTCAAATCGATACCGCGATCGGTTGCCGTATCGATATCTGCAATGGTTTTCAAATTCAGCTGGGCCCCGATCCTGGATTCCAGCAGGTGTTTTTTCCGGATCAGCAGGTCGGCGACCCCTGTCCCCACCACCCCCAACCCGAGGATACCCACGCGGATTGTTTTCATATCTGTTTTTCTCCGAAAATTGATTCGTTTTATTCAATTCAG
>JAABTO010000127.1 GCA_011389835.1 Desulfotignum sp.
GACGGCGATCTGCTCAAGGTGATGAGCTGGTATGATAACGAATGGGGATATGCATGCCAGATGGTCAGGGAAGCTGTGAAAACAATGCATTGAAACGGATTGTGAAACGGGTCGAAAAACAAAAAAGCTTTTATTGGAAGGGAATCATGAAAAACAAATTTTTCACATTTTTTATCTCGGTGATTCCGGTGGTTTTGATGCCGTTTTTCTCTGGATGCACCCACAGGCCGGTGGACCGATCTATGGGTGGATGGGGCCATATGATGGGATATGGCGGCTATGGAGGAATTTTTATGTGGATTTTGATAATCAGTGTTGTCGCGGTTGTTCTTTACTTTGTTATTAACCGCGGCAAAACAACCGGAACTTCGACAGGTTCGGAAAAAGAAAGCCCGTCGGAAATTTTAAAGAAACGGTACGCCAAAGGTGAGATAACAAAAGAAGAGTTTGACAAGCTTAAAAAAGATATTGAAGGCTGAATTCGGTTCCAGCTGTTTGGTCCGGTTAGCAGGATGCTTAAAATAAAATGATAAAACTTAAGGAGAAGACAAATGATGTATGCAAAAATTGGCAGCGCAATATGTGTGTTGGGTGTAATGGCCATGTTTGTAACAATGCCGGCGGGTTTTGCCAAATCCCACGGGGACCACACCACGATCGAAGCGGTTCAACAGGAAGCACAGGATCTGATCGAAGCCCTCAAAGACTATTCGGCTGATCAGCGTGATGCGGCAATTCAGCGGTCCAAAACAGCGTTGGATATCCTGGACACGCGCATTGATGAACTGGAAACAAAAATTGCAGACAACTGGGATCAAATGAGCAGTGCGGCCCGTGAAAAAACCCGGGAAAGCCTCAAAACGTTGCGCAAAAAACGAAATGATGTGGCTGAGAAATACGGCAGTCTGAAAGCCAGTTCCACCAGTGCATGGGAAGAAATGAAACAAGGGTTTTCAGATGCCTATGAAGATCTCAGCGATGCATGGGCAAAGTCTGTCAATGAATTTGATAAAAACAATTCAGATAAATAAAACCAATAAATGAATAATAAAGACACCCAATACCCGGCTTTGGATGGCAAATCACCCTGGATGCTCGAAGCGAAGGAGGCGGTTGAACAGCTTGCCTCACATTCTGATGACGGGCTGAAACCGAAACAGGCCCGCAGCCGGTTGGAAAAATATGGTCCCAACCGGATTGAAGCCGCCAAACAGCGTTCCGCATGGCAGATATTTACGGCCCAGATCAAGAATCTCATTGTATTGCTTCTGGCTGCGGCTGCAGGGATATCTTTCATCCTCGGGCAGTTCCTGGAAGGGATCGCCATTCTGGTGGCGTTGATCGTCAATGTGTTCATCGGGTTCGGCACCGAACTGCGTGCCATGCGGTCCATGGAAGCCTTGCAGCAGATGACCAGAAGGCATGCCAAGGTGCTGCGCCAGTCAGAGATCCAAAAAATCGATGCCGCCAAACTGGTTCCCGGTGACATTGTGGTTCTGGAAGGCGGAGATGTGATCCCGGCTGATCTGCGGCTGATCGAGGCCAACCGGATCAAAGCCGATGAATCCGCCTTGACCGGAGAGTCTGTGCCGGTGGACAAGGATGTGGCGGCCCTGGCCGAAGATACCCCCCTTGCAGATCAGAACAACATGCTTTTCAACGGCACCGCCCTGACCCAGGGATCAGGAAAAGGCGTGGTGGTGGCCACGGGCATGTCCACCCAGCTGGGGCATATTTCACGGCTGGCCGAGGGGGCCCAGGAAGATGCCCTGACACCCCTGGAAAAGCGGCTGAACAGCCTGGGGCAGAAACTGATCTGGGTCACCCTGGGTATTGCCGTATTGATAGGGGTGACCGGCGTGATGGCCGGCAAAGATCTGGTGGTGATCTTCAAAACATCTGTCGCACTGGCAGTTGCCGCCATTCCAGAGGGACTGCCCATCGTGGCCACCATTGCACTGGCCAGGGGGATGTGGCGGATGGCCAAAAAAAATGCCCTGGTCAACCGGCTTTCTGCGGTGGAAACCTTGGGTTCAACCAGCATCATCTGCGCGGACAAGACCGGCACCCTGACGGAAAACAAGATGACGGTATCAACCCTGGTCCTGGTCGGTCCGGAAGGGGTGATGCATGTCAGGTGGAATCCGGACGAAGACCCGCCGTTTTCTGTTGAAAAGGATGCGAAAACCGGTGATTCCCTGAACACGCATATGACAGATATAATGACCATCGGTATGCTGTGCAGCAATGCCCAGCTGTCAGAAAACGGGGAAGATGTGGGTGATCCCATGGAACTCGCCCTGCTTCAAGCCGGGCAAAAGCTGGGGCTGCAGCGGGATGACCTGTTGCAATCCTATCCTGAACAAAAAGAAGAGGCCTTCAGTCCTGAGACAAAAATGATGGCCACCTGGCATAGCCGGGAGCAGGACCAGATGGTGGCGGTAAAAGGCGCGCCTGAAGCCGTACTTGACGTATCCAGCCAGGTTCTGACAACAGATGGGCAAACCCGGAAAATGGATGAAACAGTGTATGAAAAACTGATACAGGCAAATGAAACCCTGGCGGATGAAGGGCTCAGGGTGTTGGGCATCGCCCGCAGGTCCACGGATGCGGTAGAAAATGATCCCTATTCCTCTTTGACTTTCATGGGGTTTGTGGGACTTCTGGATCCACCCCGGAAAAATATCCGGAAGGTCATCGACACACTCAGGCAGGCCGGGGTGCGGGTGGTCATGGTGACCGGAGACCATCCAGGGACTGCATCCGCCAT
>JAABTO010000128.1 GCA_011389835.1 Desulfotignum sp.
GGCCCGCCAGCGAACCGGTTGTGACAAGGACCCTCTGGATGATTATTGTCGGTTATGGACTGCTCATTGCCGGAACAGCGCTTACGGGTTTCTGGATATCTCTGGAAAAAATGTCTCTGTCCGGGGAACGCGCCGTGACCATCACCTTTCTTATTCTGGCTTTCACGCGAACCTGGCATGTGTTCAACATGCGTGATGCCGGATCCAGTGTGATCTTCAACGATGTGACACGCAATCCTTTTGTCTGGGGAGCCGTAATTCTGAGTATTGTGCTCCTGTTTGTTGCGGTATACTTTCCGCCGTTGTCACGGGTGTTGACCATGGTCGTGCCCACACCCGGCCAGTGGTTGTTTATCCTCGGCATGAGCTTGATACCACTGGTGGTTGTGCAGATTTTAAAACAAGTGGCACCGGACCGAAAATTCTGATACAACCCTTATGAAACGGTGCACACGATGCTCCATACAGCTGTAACACTTGCCATCTTCGGCCTGGTGATCGGTGCAAATAATCTGACCGTTGCCCTGGCATTAGGGGCCATTGGTCAACGCAGGAACCAGGGTCGGATTTTATTGGTTTTTGCGGGATTTGAGTTTTCTGTGCCGCTGATTGGGGTATGGTTGGGCCAACAGATGGCGGACACGCTGGCTGCCTGTGCTGACTGGCTTGGCCCAGTATTGCTTGCCGGCCTTGGCATGGCCACACTTATTTCAGCACAGGGTTCGCCCCGGGACCGGGAAAAGCTGGCCAGAACCGTGACCAGTTGGCGCGGCCTGATCTCACTTTCAGCAGGGCTTTCAGTGGATAATCTGGTGGCGGGGTTCGGGCTTGGGTTGGGGGGCGTAAGTCCTCTGGCTCTGGCTATTACGATTATGTGTTTTTCAGTGGTTTTTGCATGGATCGGACTTCAGGTGGGACATCGCGTTAAGCAAGATTATGAAAAGGCCGGGAGCACAGCAGCCGGCCTGCTGCTGATTGTGCTGGCAGGTGCAGTGCTGTTTGGATGGATTTGATTTTTTCAAAATGCATATGACCGATAAAAAAACAGTTTTCAAGCGGATAAGAGGGGCCATTCACCAGCAGGATGCCGGAGCTCTGGCAGGGATATTTGATGAATTTCCCTCTGCTGATATGGCAGATGTTATTGAGCATCTGGAACCTGATGAAAGACTTTTCATTTTTTCTGTGTTGCCGGCTGAAAAGGCCGGTGGGGTTTTGAAGGAAATTGAAAGCCCTGTGCAAAAACAGGTTCTGGCTGGTCTGGACAACCAGCTGGTTTCTGTTATTATTACCCAGCTGGATGCGGATGATGCCGCCGATATTTTAGGCAATCTTTCAGAGGAACGGGCCGAAGACGTTCTTGAGATGAGCGGTCCCGATGTGTCCCGGGAACTTGAAAAGCTTTTGCAATACGGGAAAGAGACGGCCGGCGGCATAATGGACCTGGCGTATGTTGCCATACCGGAAACCAGTACGGTCGGGGAGGTGATTGACCTTATTCGTGAAAAAAAACACCAGGTGAAAAACCTCTATCATGTCTGGGTCCTGGATCACCTTGACCGGCTTTCAGGTGTGGTTTCACTGAAGGATCTGCTTATTGAGGCACCTGGACGGAAAATCACGGACATAATGAATCCCGAGGTGATTTCTGTCCCGGCCGGACAGGACCAGGAGGAAGTGGCCAGGCTGTTTAAAAAGCATGACCTGGTCAATATGCCTGTGGTGGATGACAGCGGTCTGCTGCTGGGCCGCATTACCCACGATGACATCATTGATGTGATCGAAAAAGAGGTGGATGAAGATTTGTCTTTAATGACCGGAGCCATGGGGCATGAAATTGCTGAAGAATCTTTTCTGAAAATCTCCAGAGCACGCCTGCCGTGGCTCATAACCGGTGTGGCAGGCGGTATTGTGGCGGCTGTTGTGATCAACCAGTTTGAGACAACACTGGAAAAAATCATTGCGTTGTCGTTTTTTCTTCCGGTAATCATGGGAATGGGCGGCAATACAGGGACCCAGGCATCCACCATTGTGGTGAGGGGGTTGGCGACAGGGGATGTCAGTCTTGTCAATATCCGAAAGCGGCTCTGGCTGGAAATGAAGGTTGCGCTTATCAACGGTATTGCCTGCGGGGGACTTCTGGGCATGATTGTCGGCTGGTGGCTTTCTGACTATGCATTGGGAAGCATTGTGGCCCTGGCCGGGGTGCTGGTCGTTCTGAATTCCGGTTTTACCGGTTCTGCCGTGCCGATTGTATTAAACAAATGCGGTATCGATCCCGCGCTGGCCACGGGTCCGTTTATAACCACGTTGAATGATATTCTGGGCCTGGTGATTTATCTGGGGCTGGTGACACTTTTTTTGGGCAGTACAATATGAAAAAGGGAATGTCAGCAGATGTGCTGAAAAAAAAATCAAATTGCTGGTGTCTGACCCATGCGGAAAAAGCCGGCTTTTTAATTGATGGTGCTGCCTATTTTGCGGCAGTGGCTGATGCCATTGATCAGGCCCAAAAGACAATTTTCATTGCTGCATGGGATATCGACAGCAGGATACCCCTTTTGCGGGACGATGAGGCCTCCGAGGACCAGACAGATCTGGGTACTTTCCTCAATGCCAAGGCAAAACGTACACCCGGCCTGCATGTGTATATTTTGGGCTGGGATTTTCCCATGGTTTATGCCATGGAACGGGAATGGATGCCCATCTTTAAACTGGGATGGAAAACCCATGACCGGGTTTTTTTTCATCTGGATGACCAGCATCCCATGGGGGCATCCCAACACCAGAAACTGGTGGTGATCGACAACCAGGTGGCTTTTTGCGGGGGACTTGATTTGACTAACAGCCGCTGGGATACACCTGAACACCGCCTGGATGACCCCCGGAGAGTAACCCCGGAGGGCGATCCCTACAGCCCTTTTCACGATATTCAGGTGGCCCTGGAAGGTGAGGCGGCCGCAGCCCTGGGTCAATTGTTTGTAGACCGCTGGAAATGGGCCACCGGCAAGCAGATTGCAATGCATTCTGCATCGAAAAATCCCGGATCAGCCTCTCCCTGGCCCAAAAATCTCCAGCCGGATCTCAAGGAGATGCAGCTGGGGATATCACGGACCCTGCCTGCCTACAAGGGCCGCAAAGAAGTTTGTGAGGTGGAAAATCTTTACAGGGATGCGGTGGCTGCCGCCCAAACAAGCATTTATATAGAAAACCAGTATCTGACATCTGCCAAAATAGCTGAAATATTGAAAGAAAGTCTTTCCCGAAAACAGGGTCCTGACATCTGCATTATCCTGCCGGAAGCATCCAGCGGCTGGCTGGAACAAAGTACCATGGATTCAATCCGGGCGCGGATTTTGAAAAACCTGTCTGCGGCTGATATGCACCACCGGCTGGGGGTTTTTTATCCAGTGCTCGAAGACGGCAAAACCCCGTTGTACGTGCATGCCAAGCTTATGATCGTGGACGACCGGGTGGCAATCATCGGGTCTGCCAATTTAAGCAACCGGTCCATGCGGTTTGACTCTGAATGTGTTTTGGCATTTGAGGGTGCAGAAGATGACAGTGTGGGTGAAGCAATCGCTAATCTGCGCAACCGGCTTCTGGCCGAACATTCAGGCAGATCTGTTGAGGCGGTGGCCAACGCCTTTGCTGAAGAAAAATCCATGGACCGGGTCATCGCATCCTTATCCAAAGAATCGGGCCGCGGATTAAAAAAACTTGATTACCGCCGGTCCCTTCCCTTTGATGGCGCGGCTATTGTCAAAGACCCTGAACTGCTGGATCCGGAGTCGCCCGTTGCATTTGACCGCATGATGGACCGGTTTGCCCGAAATGGGCAGGAGCAGTCCAAAGCACCCCAGATGGTAAAGCTGGCAGGGGTGCTTGTGATTCTGATCGGACTGGCTGCGGCCTGGCGCTGGTCTCCCCTTGCCCAGTGGGTCACAACAGAAAACATGGCAGCCTGGGCCGGTGCCATCCGCAGTCATCCCATGTCTTTTCCCATTGTTATGGCGGTATATGTTGCCGCAGGATTTTTGATGGTTCCCATCACGCTGCTGGTGGGTGTGACAGCCATGGTATATGATCCGGAATGGGCTGTTTTATATGCTTTGAGCGGGTGTCTGCTGAGTGCGCTGGCAACCTTTTTGGCAGGGGCCGGTCTGGGAAAGCAGATGGTCCGCAAAGTGGCGGGAAAAAAGCTGAATCATATCAGCCGGCAGATGGCGAAAAAAGGGATTTTAACCGTGGCGGTTATCAGAAATATTCCGGTGGCACCCTTTACCATGATCAATCTCATCGCCGGGGCGTCCCATATCCGGCTCAAAGACTATCTGATGGGCACGGCTCTGGGCATGACGCCAGGCATTCTGGCAATTACCATATTTGCAGACCGTCTCTTGCACACCATAACGCATCCCGACTGGATAAACGCGCTCATTGCAGCCGCACTGGCAGTCGCCCTGGTTGCAGGCAACCTGTGGGTGACAAAGCGGCTGTCGGGCATCCAGAAAAAAAAGGCGAAACAATAATGCATATCGTTCATATGGCTGCGGAAAATGACAGCCTGCCCAATGCCAAGGTGGGCGGTGTGGCGGATGTGGTGCGGGACATAGCTCCGGCACTGGCGGACCTTGGTCACCAGGTAAGCGTTGTCATGCCCGGATACGGGTTTCTGCACGAGACCAAAGGGGCAAAACATCTGGCCGACATCTGTTTTCCATTCCGCGGGACCCTTCATGACGCACAGCTGTACCGGGTGCCGGCAAAGCAAGTGCACCCGGGGGTCACCCAGTATGTGATACATCACCCTTTTCTGGAGTCAGTAAATACCCGCACCGGGCAGCACCAGATCTATGTGCATGATCCGGATGATCAGCCCTTTTTCAGTGATGGTTCCCGGTTTGCCTGCTTTTGCAGTGCTGCTGCCGCTGCGCTGGTCCAGCAAGTCATACCCCGGGCGGATGTAATGCATCTGCATGACTGGCATACGGCACTTGTGGCGCTGCTGCGCCGGTATCACCCTGCCTGCGCCCCATTGCAGAGCATCCGGACGGTGTTTACCATCCACAATCTGGCCCTGCAGGGGGTGCGGCCTCTGGCCGGCAGCAGTTCCTCCTTGTCGGCCTGGTTTCCCGATATCACCTGGCACTGGCTGGATGTGGCGGATCCGCGGTGGCCGGATGCCTGCAACCTGATGGCCTGCGGCATCCGCCTTTCAGACAGGGTGCATACGGTGTCCCCGACCTATGCAAAGGAGATCTGCCGGCCGGATGACCTGCCCCGGTTCCACGGCGCCCAGGGGCTTCAAGCCGTGCTGGCCCATGAAAATGACACAGGGAATCTGACGGGCATCCTCAACGGCTGCGACTATCCGGAAAACCGCCATCCCCCTGTCATGGAGATGCCGGAAATGTTCTGCAGTTTTCAGCGACTGATTATGCAGTGGTCTGCCGGGCAGCAGACAGTGTCCAGTGCGGACTTTATCGCCAGCCATAACCTGTCGGACCTGTTACAGCGCCGCAACCGCCCCAAAATGGTGCTGAGCAGTGTTACGCGTCTGACAGAGCAGAAGGTGCTGCTCATGCGCCAGGGCCAGGACAACGGCATGTCAGCCATGGCCCGGATTTTGACTGCACTGGGAGATGACGGGGTGTATGTGCTTCTGGGAACCGGCCATGAGGAATTTGTGCGGTTTTTTACCCATCTGGAAGCCTGGTTTCCCAATTTTATATTCCTTCACGGATTTTCAGATCAGGCAGCCCGGACCCTGTATGCCAATGGGGACCTTTTTTTGATGCCCAGTTCTTTTGAACCCTGCGGCATCGGTCAGATGCTGGCCATGCGGGATGGACAGCCCTGTGTGGTCCATGCTGTCGGCGGGTTGCGCGATACTGTCATTCATGGGGTGAACGGGTTTTGTTTCGGGGGCAGCGATCTGGATGACCAGGCACAAAATTTTGTTGAAACCGCCTGCCAGGCCATTGAACTGTTCAAAAGCGATCCGGAAAAATGGCAGCAGATAAAAAACAATGCGGCGGCTGCACGGTTTTCGTGGCAGCTTGCCGCACAGCGGTATGTGGAAAAATTGTATGGTTAGCTTTTAGCTAACAGCTAACCGCTAACCGCTAACAGCCAAAAAAGAGAAAAATACCATGACAGACATCATAAAACGCGTTGTGATCGAAAATGTAACCCCTTCTGTTGACAACGGCCGTTTTCCAGCCAGGCGGGCCGTAAATGAAACAGTGACCATTTCAGCAGATATTTTTGTGGACGGCCATGACCGTCTGGCGGCCCGGCTGCTGTACCGCAGGGCAGGGGCTTCCC
>JAABTO010000389.1 GCA_011389835.1 Desulfotignum sp.
GCCCCCGGGGGTCGTCCACCCGGATTTTAATGGCGGTCCTGTCAGCCGGCGGCGGGGTGACAGACCAGCGGTAGTGCTGGTGAACCGGATTGAACGGGGACACATGAAACACTTTGGGGTTGTCCGGGGTCAGGGAGACAGTCAGGTCATGGGCGTAATAATGGCGCTCGTTCCAGGGGGTATTGGACACTTCGGCCAGCAGGTGGGTGCAGGCGTGGGTGCGGTCATAGCCGAAATAAAAGTTCACCGGGCTGAAATACAGCCCCAGGGTGCGGACATTCATCAGGCCGCACACAGGGCCGGTGACAGGTTTGCCCGTGAGTTTTGCCATTTTTTTTTTGACGCTGACATGCAGGGGCTCATGGGCCGGCCCCAGGTAGTCGGCACGCCGGAACCGGCTCAGGGCGAACCGCCGGACTGAAAACCAGGGGGCCAGGTCCGGCACCCGGTCCAGTTCATCCAGGTTCAGAAACCACATGAAAAACCGGTAGCTGAACCGGTGGTGCTTTGGTGTATGGCGGTGATGGAACATCCTGCCTTTGTAGAGCGCGGATTTCACGGGGTCACCCCCAGGGCCGCACACACCCGCAGGGCGCTTTTCACCCCGTCTTCGTGGAACCCGTTGAACCAGTATGCCCCGCAGAAATGCAGGCCCCCGGATCCGGAGATCCGGTCCCACTGCTGCTGGGCCGTGATGGTGGCCGGGGTGTAGGCGGGGTGGGCATAGGTGAAATGCTGCACAACGTGCTGCGCCGCAATCTCCTGGTTCAGGGTGACCAGGCACGTGGCCGGCAGATCCAGCTGCTGCAGGATGTTCATGTTGTAGGTCAACGTGGTCCGGTCGGTGTGTTCCGCAGACACGTTATAGTTCCAGCTGGCCCAGGCTTTGGGCGTCCGGGGCAGGATGCGGGTGTCGGTGTGCAGGACCACCTGGTTGTCGATAAAGGGCAGGTTTTCCAGGACCCGGGTTTCCGCATCGGTCGGGGCATCCAGCAGTGCCAGGGCCTGGTCTGCATGGCAGGCTGCCACCACGTGATCGAATACCCCCTGATCCACATCGGTCATCACCCTTATACCGTCTGGTTCCCGGACGATGTTTCTCACCGGGGAGGACAGATGGATCCGGTCCTGATACCGGGCCGTGATCTTCGGGATATAGGACCGGGATCCGCCCGTGATGGTGAACCACTGGGGCCGGTCCACCAGGTTGAGCAGGCCGTGGTTCTCAAAGAACCGGACAAAGAAGGGCAACGGAAACTGACGGATATCGTCCAGGCCCATGGACCAGATGGCCGCCACCATGGGAAACAGGTAGTTGTCCCGGAACAGAGGGCCAAACCGGTGGGCATCCAGGTATTCCCCGAGGGTCTGCCAGACATGGGCGGCCGATGCTTTTTTTACCTGCCGGTTGAACCGGACAATATCCATGAGCATGCGCAGAAACGAAGGAGATACCAGGTTTTTGCGCTGGGCAAACAGGGTGTCCAGGGTGTGGCCGTTGTATTCCAGGCCGATGGCATCGTTGCGAACGGAAAAGCTCATTTCGGTTTTCTGGAAAGGGACTGCCAGTTCATCCAGCAGCCGCATGAAATTCGGGTAGGTGCGGTCATTGAAAACGATGAATCCGGTGTCAACAGCACAGGGAATGCCTTGCACGGACACATCCACGGTGTGGGTGTGTCCGCCGATGTAATCGCTGGCCTCGAACAGGTGGACCCGGTACCGGGAGGACAGGTAATGGGCCGCTGTCAGTCCGGCAATGCCCGACCCGATGACCGCAATGTTTTTCATGACCCCAGCCTTTTTTTAATGGTTCTGGTCAGGCTTCCCATCAGCGGAAGGTGCTCATATATCATGGCCCCCAGGTCAAAATAATCCCGATGACGAATCACCCGGCCGTCCGGGGCAAAGGTCAGGTGACTGCACCCGTCTACGGCGACGGGCTGCCCTTTTGCCAGCCGGGGGTGGGAGATTTCCATGGTCCAGGTGACAAATGCCTGGTTTCCGGACTGCATCCGGGCATCAAAGGCAAACCGGATGGACCGGACATTGTCATACAGAGAGGTAAAATATCGCTTCAGAGCAGGCAGGCCCTCCAGGGTGTGGGCCGGGTCGATAAAACAGACATCTGGATGGTAGATCGAATCCAGCAGATTCAGGCTGGTTTTGTCCAGATGGTTGAAAGAATTCAGGAATGTGTCCAAAGGGTCCATAATGCCGCCTTTTTCA
>JAABTO010000129.1 GCA_011389835.1 Desulfotignum sp.
TTCAGGCCGCCATCGACGGAAAATCCCTGCTTGCGGTATTTCCCACCGGGGGAGGCAAATCCCTGGCATTCCAGGTGCCGGCGCTCATGAGCGGAGAAAACGTCAGGGGGCTGACCATTGTCATATCCCCTTTGCAGTCGTTGATGAAAGATCAGGTGGACAACCTGGAAAAGGTGGGGATTACCGATGCCGTCACCATCAACGGCCTGCTGGATCCCATTGAAAGGGCCAACGCTTTTGAGCGGGTGGAAAACGGCACGGCCTGCCTTCTCTATCTGTCTCCGGAATCGTTACGGTCAAAAACCATTGAACACCTGATCCTGAAAAGACATATCGTCCGTTTCGTGATTGACGAAGCCCACTGTTTTTCCGCCTGGGGACAGGATTTCCGGGTGGATTATCTGTATATCGGAGAGTTTATCAAAGCGGTTCAGGAAAAAAAGCAGCTGGAGGATCCAATCCCTGTGTCCTGTTTTACGGCAACGGCCAAACCCAGGGTGATCCAGGATATCCAGACTTATTTTAAAGACAGCCTGCACCTGGATCTGGAGGTGTTCAGTTCCCGTGCATCCAGAACCAATTTGCAGTACCGGGTGTTTTTCAGGGACAATCCAGAGGAGAAATACCACACGCTCAGGGAGCTGCTGGATCAAAAGAAATGTCCCACCATTGTGTATGTGTCAAGAACCTACCGGGCCTACGACCTGGCACGGCGGCTGACGGCGGACGGATATCCTGCCAGACCCTATCACGGCAAAATGGACACCCATGAGAAAATGGAAAACCAGGACGCCTTCATAAGGGGGGATGCGGGGATCATGGTAGCCACCTCTGCTTTCGGCATGGGTGTGGATAAAAAAGATGTCGGCATGGTGATTCATTATGACATCTCGGATTCCCTTGAAAACTATGTCCAGGAGGCCGGCCGGGCCGGCAGGGATGAAAATATCACGGCAGACTGTTTCGTTCTGTTCAATGAAGAGGACCTTGGCAAGCATTTTATTCTTTTGAATCAGACCCGGCTCAATGTCAAAGAGATCCAGCAGGTCTGGAAAGCGGTCAAGGATCTGACAAGGTTCCGGTCCAAAGTATCCAATTCAGCCCTGGAAATTGCCAGAAAAGCCGGGTGGGACGATAATATCGCCGAAATCGAAACACGGGTAAAAACCGCCATCGCGGCCCTGGAAAATGCGGGATACCTGAAGCGGGGCCAGAACATGCCCCGGATATATGCCAACTCTATCCTGACCAGAAACGCCCAGCAGGCCATTGACCGCATAACAGCCTCGGACAGGTTTGAGGAAAAACAGAAGCAGCAGGCGGTGCGGATCATCAAGAAGCTGTTTTCAAGCAAAACCAGACAACAGGCTGGTGACGAGGTGCCGGAATCCCGAGTGGATTACATCAGTGACCATTTAGGTATTGTCAAGGAAGAGGTCATTCGTATCATCACCCTGCTCAGAGAGGAAAAAATACTGGCAGATGCCAAAGACCTGACGGCATTTATCAAAAAAGGGGAAAAAACCAACCGGTCTCTTGGTATTCTGCAGGCCTTTGCCGGGCTTGAAACGTTTTTGCTGACGCGCATGGCCCGGCAGGAAACCGTTTTTCATATCAAAAAACTCAATGAACAGGCAGCGGAAAACGGGTGCGCAAATGCCGATCCCGCAAAAATTAAAACCCTCATCAATTTCTGGGTGATTAAACACTGGATAAACAGACCCCATGCGGATTATGCAAAACATACCTTTGCCGCCTCCCTGACCCAGCCCAAAGAGGTGTTTCAGCAAAAACTCGAAAAACGCCATGAACTGGCCCGGTTCATTGTGGCACTGCTGTATGACAGAAGCAGAAAACAAGAGACCGCTGAAGAGGGTCCCGCCATGGGAGAGGACCTGGCGCTGGTTGAATTTTCCGTGCTGGAGTTAAAGGGGGCGTATGAAAACCATGGATCTTTGTTTCGGCATAAGACCTCGGCGGAGGAAGTGGAAGATGCCCTGTTTTATCTTTCCAGGATCGGTGCGATACGGATCGAAGGTGGATTTCTGGTGGTCTACAACCGGCTGACCATTGAACGGCTGGAAAAGGACAACAGAAGACGGTACAAAATCGAGGACTATAAACAACTGGGGGAGTTTTACGAAAACAAGGTGGCCCAGATCCATATCGTGGGCGAATATGCCAGAAAAATGATCCAGGATTACAAGGCGGCGCTTCAGTTTGTGGAGGATTATTTCCAGTTGAATTATGCATTGTTTCTCCGGCGGTATTTTAAGGGCAGCCGGGGAAATGAGATCAAAAGAAATATCACGCCGGCCAAGTTCAATCAGCTTTTCGGGGCGCTGTCTCCGGCCCAGTTAACCATCATCAACGATAACAAGACCCAGTACATGGTGGTGGCGGCCGGGCCCGGAAGCGGCAAGACACGGGTGCTGGTGCACAAGCTGGCGTCTCTTCTGTTAATGGAAGATGTCAAACATGAACAGCTGCTCATGGTGACGTTTTCAAGGGCTGCCGCCACGGAATTCAAGAAACGGCTGATCGGGCTCATCGGCAATGCCGCCGGTTTTATCGAAATAAAGACCTTTCATTCCTATTGTTTTGATCTGCTGGGCAAAATCGGCACCCTTGAAAAATCGGGCGGGATTATCCGGAAAGCGATAGCCGGAATCAGGAACGGCGAGGTGGAGCCTGCCCGGATCGCCAAGGCTGTTCTGGTGATCGACGAAGCCCAGGATATGGACGCGGATGAATACGCCCTGATCCGTGTGCTGGCGGATCAGAATCCGGACATGCGGATTATTGCGGTAGGAGATGACGACCAGAATATTTATGAGTTCAGGGGGTCCAGCCCCAAATATCTGGAACAGCTCATTGCCGACAAACACGCGGTCATGTATCAGCTCGTTGAAAACTTCCGAAGCAAAAGCAATCTGGTAGAATTGACAAACCAGTTTGCGACAAAGATCCACCACCGTTTGAAAGACACCCCCATTGTCGCCCGGCAGGTCGACTGCGGAAAAATCAGGATCTTCCGCTATCACAGCCGGCATCTGGTTTCACCCCTGGTTCAGGACCTTGTTTCCACAAGGCTCACGGGGAGCACCTGCGTGTTGACCCACACCAATGACGAGGCGTTTCAGGCAGCAGGCCTTCTGCTTGAAAATCACATGCCGGCAAAGCTGGTCCAGACCAATGAAGGGTTCAATCTGTCTGATCTGCTGGAAATCAGATATTTTCTGGACCAGCTCGACCTGCGGGATGATACGTTTATTATTCATGACGAGGTATGGAAATCCGCCAGACGCAGATTAGAGAACGAATTCAAAAACAGCGCAAAACTGGATATCTGCCTGAACCTGATCAAGGGGTTTGAGGCGGCCAATCCGCAGAAAAAATACCGGTCCGATCTGGAGGTGTTCATCCGGGAATCCAGACTGGAGGATTTTTCAGATGATCCCGGCGACGCCGTTGTTGTATCCACCATGCACAAAGCCAAAGGAAGAGAGTTTGATCATGTGTTTATCCTGCTGGACAATTTCGATCTGATCACTGATGAAAAGAAACGCCTGCTGTATGTGGCCATGACCAGAGCGAAACAGAACCTGACCATCCATCTGAACGCCCCCTTTCTGGATGATATGTCCGCCCGGCAAATGGAATGGATCAACACTCATGAAAAGCAGTTCCCCCCGGATCAACTGGTCATGCATTTAAGCCATCAGGATATCTGGCTGGATTATTTTATGGGCCGGCAGCAGGAGATTTCACAACTGAAAAGCGGTGATGAATTAATCGTGCGTGAAACCCGCTGCCTGGACAAAAACGGCATTCCGGTATTAAAATTTTCAAAATCGGTTTCAAACAAACTGGAGAAATGCCGCCAGGGAGGGTATTCGCCGGTTCGGGCCGCTGTCAATTACATCGTATTTTGGCGGAAAGAAGAAGCAGAAAAGGAAATAAGAATTTTACTTCCTGAACTGTATTTAAGAAAGCCGGGGGCTGTTGTTCCGGCATCGGGCCGGGTTAAAAATACCAGGTGACCCAGGCAAACACACTGTCCGGTGATTTGTGGACAAAATCGGTTCCCGGGAGTGTCACACCGCCGAATTCCGATCCGGTTTCACCGGCATACATTTGCGCCCCGAAAACGAACTCTATATTTTGCGCAAGATTCCATGCAGCCCGGGGCTGGAAGATGACAGACCGGTCTTCAAGGTTTGTGATGGCCGTTAAAAAGAGATTGAACAAGGGGTGGAGTTCCGCGTGGATTTCCGCAGCCAGGTAATACCGGCCGAGGGTAAACAGCTCACCGCGCCCAAGCCGGTCTGTCATGGCGGGATTTTCAAATGCGGATGCGCTGTCCTTCTCCCCCAGGCTGTTGTAGTAGAACTCGACAAGGCCGTACATGTTTTTTGTTGCCCATACCCAGGAATAGTCCATGTTTGCTGTACAGGTCAGAAAGCCGTCCTTTTTTTCGTGTGCATCCAGGAAGGTGTACACCGCATCCATCCGCCATGCAGCAGATGCGAGATATCCTGAAGCGCCCAGGCCGATGGTGTAATCTGCATAATGCTTTGCCGCCATGATATCCAGTTCAAGGTTGTTCTTCATGACATGCAGCTTGCCCGCCACAGAAGCCTGGTCCCATGCCGGATCAGAGGTGACCGGGTCCCGCCGCGGCACATAGAGCATTTGCAGGTCACCGATATTGTCCAGATAGATCTGCACCACTGCCATGTCATCCCCCACCTTGTAGTCGCGCTGAATATCGGTGGGCGCAAACGGATTGAACAGGTCCATGGCATTGAAGAGCACCCCGTTTCCCCAAGTCAGGGCCTGTCTTCCCAGAGAGATGGCGCCCCATTCCGGCAGGTATTTGAGACTGAGCCGGTCCAGGCGGTGGTATGACAAAACACCGTCGTCTGCATCGATCACATGGGTGAGATCCAGGAAACGGCGGTCATCGGACACCCCGTTCATGCCGGGTATTCCCCCTGCAATCTGCGGCGGCAGGCGGTTCTGGAGTTCAGCCGTTTTTCTGCGGGTGTCGCCGCCTGAAATCAGGGCTTCATAATGGGTTTTTATGGAGAGCCGGTCGCCGAAAAACAAGGTGTTTTTCAGCCGCAGTTCTCCGGATGCGTCAAAATATTCGCCTGTACCGACCAGCCGGTACAGGGATGCGTCATCCTGCCATGACAAGCTGCCCCGGGTTTTGAAGTGCCCGCCCCATTCCGCGTCCACCCGGGCACCGCAGGGAAAAGGAGTGAAAAAGACACAGCAGATAAGTGCCAGACAACATGCCGCTGGAAGGACGCCGACGGTATTTTCCGAAAACAGGGTCACGCCGGCGGTCCCCATGCAACCGTAATCCGGGTATTGTGTTCAGGCATTTTTTGTAACATCATCATCCACCTGTCCGTCCCGTATCCGGATAAGCCTGCGGGCGTAATCCATTACCATGCGGTCATGGGTGGAAAAAACAAACGTGACATTTTTCCGGTGGTTCATGTCCTTCATTATTTCCAGCAGGCCTTTTCCGGTTTCAGAATCAAGATTGGCCGTGGGTTCATCCGCCAGCACAATGGACGGGCTCGATACAATGGCCCGGGCCACGGCCACGCGCTGCTGCTGTCCGCCGGAAAGTTCACGGGGACGTCTGTGGTATCTGTTTTCAAGACCCACATCATCCAGAATGCTTCTGGCCCTGTCATGCCGCTCTTTTTCCGGCACCCCCTGCAGCAGCATGACATATTCCACATTTTCCAGCGCCGACAGCACAGGGATCAGGTTATAGGCCTGAAAAACGAATCCCACCTTGTGGAGCCGCAGATCGGCAAGCTGAGACCGGCTCATCTCTTCAAAAGCATTTCCGTCCAGTACAATGCTGCCGGAATCAGGGGTATCCAGGCCGCCGATAATATTGAGCAGCGTGGTCTTGCCGGAGCCGGACGGCCCGGCCAGGGCGACAAAACCGCCTTTTTCAATTGAAAGGCTCACATCCTTGAGTGCCTGAACCGCAATATCCCCCTGTTGGAATGTCTTGGTAATATGAGTGGCTTCCACAATGTTCATCAGGTCATCTCCTCAAACTATGCCATATTGTGCCATTCCATTATCCGCCGTCAGGTGTGGGCCATGGCTTCCACGGGTGTGAACCTGGCTGCCTTGACTGCGGGATAGACGCACACCACAACCCCGAGCAGGCAGACCACCAGATTTGCCATCCCCACATCAGTCACCGTCAAAGAGGGGTAGATGATTCTCGACAGGCCGGCAAATTCCGCGCCGGCAGCCAGGGAAGACAGATCAATACCCGTGGCGGCCAGAACACCGACAGTCACAATGGACAGCAGATCCCCGGCCGCAGAGCCCAGCAGTAACAGAAAAACAGATTCGGTGAGCACCCCCCGGACAATCCACCAGGGTTTCATCCCCAGGGCCTTGAGCACCCCGAACTCCCGCATCCGTTCAAATACAGACATGAGCGTTGTGTTGATGATCCCGAATCCCATGGCGATGAACGTGACCACATACCACAGCATCATGAACCCGTCAAAAAGTTCCAGGTAGGCCGTGATGGCGGACAGGATCTCTCTCCAGGTGTGGACCGCAAACCCTTCCCCCAATGATGCCCTGAGCTCTGATGCCGTGCGGTCCAGGTTTTCACCATCCGGCAGCAGGATACAGACCTCGGAAATCCCGTCCGGCAGTTTGAGCATATCCCTGGCGGTGTCCATATGTACGAAGGCAAACTGCTTTTCCGTGGACGACATTTCAGCGGTGTAGATCCCTGTAATCCGGAATGCCCTCGAAGCCATCTCATCAGCCGTGTCCTGGGACATGAGCACCAGTTTTTTCCCCACTTCCGTGTCAAATTTGTTTGCCGTGGCCTCTCCTATCAGGATGCCGTTTTTGTCTGTTTCATCCAGATACCGGCCTGCACGCATGGCTTCCGGTCCGATGAAAGAGACCTGTGATTCTGTATCGGGAACAATCCCCACCAGGGTCAGCCCGCCGGAGTGCCGGGCATTGCTGGCAATGGCATTGACCCGTATCCTGAAGGCATAGACTGCTTTCTCCGGAAGGACATCCGTCAGGGTGTTTTCCACCGTCTGAATATCTGTCATGCTGTGTTCAATGACCGGATCGCTGCGGTATCCCTGTGCATGGATCTGGATCTCACCGGTCAGGGTCGAAACGGCATTCTTGACCATGCCGTTACTGACGCCCCGCATGAGGGCGGTCACCATCAGCATGGTCCACACGCCAATGATAATGGCTGTCAGGATGACGGCAGTCCGCCGCGGATTTCGCCAGATGTTCCGCCAGGCCAGCTGACAATGCATCACTTTTTTCCCTTTTGCAGGAGATCAGGCAAAATACATCGCCTCCACCGGGTTTAGCCGTCTGACTTTTACGGCCGGATACAGGGCAGCCAGAAAGGTGATCACAAATACCATGGCCGGGCCGATGGCCGTCGAAAGCACGGAAAGTTTAGGGTATATGCGGCCGGTGATACCATACTGGTTCAACAGTTCACCGGCCCCGCCGATGTCGATGCCCCGGGTTTGAAAATACAGGGTCACGAAGATACCAAGAACGATTCCGGCACCCATTCCCACCACCGTCATGAACAAAGATTCGGTGAGCAGGATTTTCATCAGCCGGGACGGTGCCGTGCCGATGGCCATCATCACACCGAATTCCCGGGTTCTTTCAAATACGGCCATGAGAAATGTGTTGAGAATGCTGAACGCCACCACGATGATGAGCAGCAGCCAGAAAATCAGGCCGCTGACCAGATCCATGGATATGGCCTGTTTGAGCCCCGGCATGATTTTGGACCAGTCGCGCACAATAAGGGAATTGCCTGTTTCCAGTGTTTGTACCCGGGCCTGCACCTGCTGTTTGATCTCTGCCACCCGGTCCAGTGACTGGACAATGGCAACCACGTTGTGCACCTGTCCGGACATGGTGTACACCTGCTGGAAATACGCCAAAGGGATGTGGAGCCCGGCCCGGTCGAAATCGTCCTGGCCGGAGCTGTAAATCCCCTTGATGGTGACCACGGCCGCCGCCACGGAACCGTCACGGCCCTGGCCCAGCAGGGTCACTTCATCTCCGGTTGTCACTTTTAAATTCCGGGCCAGCAGCCGGCCGATAAGGGCTTTGTCCGTGTCTGTCTGTGACAGATATTCCCCTTCCCGGATCAGGTCCGGCAGCGTCGATGTCCGGGATTCTTTGTCCGGATCGATACCGATGACCAGGGCACCGTATGTCCGGTCTTCAGAGGAGACAATGGAAAATGCCCGGGACCGGAAGGTGTACGCGGCTATCCCGGGGGTCTTGTCAAGGATGCCGGCCACAGCATCCGGATGGACAATGGTTTTGCGGATATTGTGGTTTTCCTGGAATTGTTTGTGCTGGATCTTGAAATGCCCGGTCTGAATTTTAACGGCGGCATTGATCATGGTTTCATAACTGCCGAACTGAAAAGAGAGCATGAAAATGAGCACCAGACAGGCAAAGGCGATGGCTGATACCGTTAATACGGTCCGTCTGGGATTGCGCCAGATATTGCGCCAGGCCATTTTGACATGGATTGACATCATGTGCTTACCGGGGGGGATTTTTCAGGGATGACCGGGTAAAAAGCCTGTCTGGAAGATCGTTTGTAAATGTCAGAGACCGGTATTCCAGAAGGGTATATGCATCAGGCGTATCCGTTTTGAACATCTTCCAGACGCTTGGAAACAATTTTCCACCTAAGGGGGCGATATCCCGGGTGGTCATTTTTTTAACCGGCTGCAGATCCTCATCATAAAAGGTTTGTTCCAGAAGTATAAAGTCCTCCCGCAGCGTGATCTGCTGCATGCCCCATACCACAGGGGCTGCCGGCCTGGGCATGGATTTTATGACATAGACGGTCATGCCCTGGTGGGTATGGGTGGTTTCGATGGTATGGTCATAGTCCTGGATGATACTGTCGCTTTTTGCCAGATCATTGTTTGAAAAATCCGATCCCATCCAGGACTGGGACATCATGGAGGGCGGCAGCTTGATCACCCGGTTGACCTTGGGGTTGTATGTCCACATATCGTTTCCTTTTTTCAATGTGGCATTTCCCTTGTCTTTTGGCGGTGCCTGGATGAAAAACAGGCTGTCGGAACGGCCACGGGTCCAGGCCCTGATGGTCATTGTCCTTTCCCATTCCGGGCGGTGAATGGTCATGTCCACCAAAGATTCCGATGCCCTGCCCCGCATATAATCCCAGCAGGATTCTATCAGTTCCCGGGCAGTCACATCAGCTGCAGGTGCACTGGTCACAGGTATAATCAGTAAAAATGACAGGATCACCAGAAAGGTCCGTATTTTATACATGCCCCACCCCCGCCCTGGATCGGACAAGGCGTGCACATCATTGTTCGGGATTTTTCGTTTCGGAACAGTTGTATTCATTCAAAAGCCTCAAGATGGTCTTTTCCTTGTCCAGGAAGGCCTGGACCACCGCCGGATCAAAATGGGTTCCTGAACCGTTCAGGATGATTTCTTTGGCCTTTTCATGGGGCATCTTTTTCTTGTAGACGCGTTCGCTGGTCA
>JAABTO010000130.1 GCA_011389835.1 Desulfotignum sp.
GATAGGCAATCACGATCAGCGGCACCACCACATACATGGCGGCATCGCCGGCAACGGTCTTGATCCAGCCCAGGCCATAGTAAGTACCGCCGGCCAGAACGATCAGGGTCAAAATCGTAAGCACAAACGAAGTCAATTTCTGGGTCACGGTTTTGACAACCGGCTTTTCCATACCTTTAAGGCCGATTTTACAGGACTCCAAATGTACGATATACACCAGGGCGATATAGGAGATAATGGCCGGCAAAAACGCGTGTTTTATCACCTCCACATAGGAGATGCCCACATATTCCACCATGAGAAAGGCTGCCGCCCCCATGACCGGCGGGGTGAGCTGGCCGTTGGTGGATGCGGCCACTTCCACGGCTCCTGCTTTTTCCGCCGGAAATCCCACTTTTTTCATCAAGGGAATGGTAAAGGTACCGGTAGTGACCACATTGGCAATGGAGGAACCAGACACAAGCCCGGTCAAACCCGATGACACAACCGCTGCTTTGGCAGGCCCGCCCCGCATGTGGCCAAGCCCTGCATAGGCGGTGCGGATAAAATAGTTGCCTGCCCCGGCAGATTCCAGAAGGGAGCCGAACAGCACAAACATGAACACCATGCTCGTGGATACCCCCAGGGCCACGCCGAACACCCCTTCGGTGGACAGCCAGTAGTGGGACATGCCCTTGGACAGGCTGGCCCCTTTATGGGCGATGACATCCGGCATGTAAGGCCCGAAAAAAGTATAGGTGAGAAACACGGCCGCCACCACCATAAGCGGCGGTCCCAACGCTCTCCGGGTGGCTTCCAGAAGCAGTATCAGCCCGATCACCCCAACCACCAGATCCAGGGTGGTGGGAATTCCGGGTCTGGCTGACATCTGCTCATAAAAAATAAACAGATACGCCGAACAGAACGCTGCCACCAGGGCCACAAACCAGTCCTGTATCGGGATATACTCCCTGGGAGATGACTTGAACGTGGGATATGCGGTATAGGACAAAAACATGGCAAAGGCCAGATGAATGGACCGGGCTTCGGTAGCATTGATAACAAAAATATTGAAGATAAAAGGCAGGGGGGACGCATACCAGAGTTGAAACAGGGTCCAGATCAATGGCACGAAAAACAGAATGTTTTTGGGAACCGCACCCACCGGATTCCTGGCACCGGATTCCACCTCGGCCACAAAATCCTTTACATCATCCGGAACAGTTTGCTTTTTGTCAGCAGTCATGGTGACAAAGCCTCCGTAAAAAAAAGGAAAGCGTGCGCGGCAGCCACGCGCCCCGCACGCTCATGTGGTTCAGTCTGACAAAAAAACTACATCAGGCCGGCTTCTTTGTAGTACTTGGCTGCACCGTCATGCAGCGGGGCTGACAGGCCGTCTTTGACCATTTCTTCTTTTTTGAGCACCTCGAATGCCGGGTGCAGTTTCTTGAACTCGTCAAAATTTTCAAATACCGCCTTGACCACATGATAGATCACGTTTTCAGGCACTTTTGCCGAAGAAACAAAGGTAGCGCCCACACCGAAGGTCTTGGTGTCGGTGTCGGTGCCCCGGTACATGCCGCCGGGAATGGTGGCAGTCCGGTAATAGGCATTTTCCGCCACCAGTTTGTCAATGGCAGGGCCTTCCACAGGCACCAGCATGGAGTCACAGGACGTGGTGGCTTCCTGGATGGAGCCGGACGGGTGGCCAACGGTATAGATGATGGCATCGATCTTGTTGTCGCACAGGGCTGCGGACTGTTCCGCGGGTTTGAGCTCGGAGGCCAGTTTGAAATCATCCATGGTCCATCCCAGGGCTTCCATGACCACTTCCATGGTGCCGCGCTGTCCGGAACCCGGGTTCCCCACATTGACCCGTTTGCCTTTCAGATCATCAAAGGTCTTGATGCCGGAATCTTTTCTGGCCACCACGGTAAAAGGTTCAGGATGCACGGAAAACACGGCCCGCAGATCCTTGTTCGGACCGGAGGCTTCAAACGGGGTGTCTTTGGTGCCGTGATAGGCGTGATACTGCCAGTCGGACTGGGCCACGGCCATATCCAGCTCACCGGCCCGGATGGTATTCAGGTTGTACACAGACCCGCCGGTACTTTCCACAGAAGCGCGGATGCCATGGGTTTTTCTGTCCTTGTTCACCAGCCGGGCGATGGCGCCGCCGGTAGGATAGTATACCCCGGTGACCCCGCCGGTTCCAATGGTGACAAAGGTCTGCTCCGCCTGAACAGGCGCGGATCCAAAGAAAAGTACCATGCCGAAAAATGCCGTGATTGCCAATACCAGTAATCGTTTCATCTAAACCTCCATAAAAAAGTTTGATTAAAATTATCGACAGGAAGCGAAATCGTGTCATGCCCCCTGACTCATAAACCTGCTCGGACTCTCAGACTCACGTACCTTTAGAAATTTATCCCCTTCCGGGATTTTTGTAAACCTATTTTTTCAGGATGATTCGGGCATCCACCACATCCAGGCCCTTTTCGTAGAGGATCACCGGATTTAAATCCATTTCCTGGATTTCCGGATAAGACTCCACCAGTTCCGAGCAGATGCCCAGTAACTTGCGCAGGGCATTTTTATCATACCCTTTCTGTCCCCGGATACCGCTCAATATGACCGAAGATCTGGTATCTTCAATCATTTTTTTGCAGGATGCCGGAGAAACCGGCAAGACCCAGAAAGTCACATCCTTCATGATCTCCACCATAATGCCCCCCAGACCGTACATGATCACCGGACCGAACTGTTCATCGATCTTGGTGCCGATGATGATCTCCAGGCCTTTGGCTGCCATGGGTGCCACCAGTACGCCCCTGATGTCCGCCTTGGGATCGTATATCCGGGCGTTTTCCATGATGATGTCAAATGCCGCCCTCACCTGGGAGTCATCCCCGATATTGAGCATCACGCCGTTGGCATCGCTTTTGTGCAAAATATCCGGGGACACGATTTTCATGACCACATGACCCTCGATTTTTCGGGCGATCTGAACGGCGTCATCCGCAGTAGTGGCCAGACCGCCCACGGAGGTGGAAGCACCGTGCAGTTTGATGAGCTGCTTGGCCTCATGTTCCAGCAGCACGTGCCGTCCTTCGGCCATGGCTGCCTGAATGATGGCATTGCCTTCGGGCTTGGCTTTTTCCCGCCAGTTGAGCACAAAATTGGTCTTGGCGTGATAGGTTTTCAGATAATTGCCATAGGTACACAGACACGCCATGCTCTTGCAGGCGATATCCAGAGAATCATGCACCGGAATATCATAATGACGCAGCAGATCCAGGGCATGGGAGTCATACGCACTGTATAACGAATGCACGAAAATGGGCTTGCTGCGCTTTTTCCCCATGGCGCCCAGGCGATGGGCCGCCTGTTCCTCTCCGATGGCCAGGCTTTTTTCAAACCGGATACCGTACCCGCCGAACAGTCCCACAATGAGCAGACCGCCCACGGCCGGATCCTTGAGCAGAATTTTGGCGCAGTCGGCAAAAATGCTGGGATCTGCATCCGTGCCGCCGGCCACATCCACGGGATTGACTACGGATGCCGCCTCCGGCAGAATTTTTTTAAGATTTTCCCTGGTTTTTTCCGACAGGTCTGCCAGCTCGATGCCGTAGTCGGTCAAGAGATCCGCGGCAATGGTGGCATGGCCCCCGCCATCCGCCAGCACGGCAATGGCGTTGTTTTTCACCGGCGGCTGGCTGGAAAGGCTTTCCGCCACAGGAAACAGCTCATCCGAATTTTCGATCACGATAATCCCGGCCCGTTCATACGCCGACTTGGCCACCTGACCCATGCCGGCCAATGATCCGGTGTGGGACCCGGCAGACTTGCGTCCCTTGTCGGACCGCCCGCTTTTAAGCAGAATAATGGGCTTTTCAATACTGGTATTGTAAGCTTCCTGCAAAAATTCCCGGCCCTGGCTCATGCCTTCCACATACATGAGAATGGCTTTGGTGTCCGGATCGTTTCTGAAAAACGCCAGGTATTCATGAAACTTGATATCTGATTCATTGCCCACCCCCACATAATAAGTGAATCCCCCGTGCTTGCGGATGGTGGCCTCGGTGATCAGGGTCAGGGCCATATTGCCGCTCTGGCAAAGCAACGCGATACTGCCCACGGGCGCGTTCTGGATCCCCACCAGGTTCATGCGGGATTTCAGGTTGATCATGCCCGAGGTGTTGGGGCCGATGAGCCGGACCTGGTTTCTCTTTGCCGAATCCACCATCTCCTGCTCCAGGATGCGCCCCTTTTCCCCCAGCTCACGGAATCCGCCGGCAATGATCACGGCACCGGCAACGCCTTTGGCACCGCAGCTGTCAAGAATTTTGGGGATGGTTCTGGCCGGCGTGGTGATCAGGGCCAGGTCCACCTTGCCCGGAATATCGGTAATATCCTTGTAGCACTTCAAGCCCAGAATATAGTCTTCCTTGGGATTGACCGGGTAGATCTCCCCTTCGAACCCGTCCGCCAGAAGGGTTTTAATGGCCTGATACCCCCGCTTGGTCTTGTTCCGGGACGCGCCGATAATAGCAACGGAATTTGCATTCAACACATGTTCCAGCATGGGTATCTTCCTTTATTGTTTTTTGCGCTGGGCAAATTCATCCAACGATGTCTGGCGTTCCTTGGTGGACACACAGGCCAGACAGGCTTCAATTTCATAATCCATCAAGGCTTCCAGGCTGACTTCTCCGGCAGCCATGGCCAGTCCCTTTTTGATGAGCTTCAGGGAAAATGCGGAATTGGCGCAGATTTTTTCCGCCATGGCAAAGGCGTCATCCATGAGCTGGTCCAGGGGCACGGATCTGTTCACCAGTCCGATGCGGCAGGCTTCTTCTCCGGTGATGTTTTCAGCGGTAAACAGCAGTTCCTTGGCCTTGCCCGGTCCCACCAGGTCCTGAACCAGACGGAATGCACCGCCGGTGACCGATGAGGTGACCTTTGCTTCAGGAGATCCAATCAAGGCTTCTTCCGCAGCAATACGGATATCACATGCCAGGGCCAGCTCATACCCGGATCCCAGGGCATATCCGTTGATGGCGGCAATGGTGGGCTTTTCAAACCGCAGAATTTTCCGGGACGCTTCCTGAAGCGATTCCAGATACTGGCGGTAGGCTTCAATGGTCCGCCCTTTGGAATCCTTCAAATCCGCACCCGTTGAAAACGCCCGGCCTTCGCCGGTGATGATCAGGGCCTTGACCTGATCATCCTGACCCAGGGTTTCCAGCGCATCCATCATTTCCGTCCACAACTGCCGGTTCATCGCATTGAGTACTTTGGGCCGGTTCAACCGGATCACGCCCACATGATTCCTGATGTCCACCAGGATTGTTTCATAGTCCATCGAGTCAATTCTCCTTTTGTTTGAACCCTTTAAAAAGTATCTGGTCAAGTTTGTATTGACAGCGTTTTTTTTACCTCATTTACACTCAAAATAAAAGGGTTTTGCAGGAAAACCAATATCCTGGCCCGGTGTCAGCCCGCTAGTCGGACTTGAGCACCGACAGAAACGCGGACTGGGGAATCTCCACAGATCCCACCATTTTCATGCGTTTCTTGCCTTTTTTTTGTTTTTCCAGCAGCTTGCGTTTCCGGGAGATATCTCCGCCATAACATTTGGCTGTGACATCCTTGCGGAACGCGGAAACGGTTTCCCGGGCAATAATTTTCCCGCCGATGGCCCCCTGAATGGGAATCTTGAACTGCTGCCGGGGAATTTCCTCCCGCAGCTTTTTGCAGGCGGTTCTGGCCCGGGCTTCGGCTTTGTCTCTGTGAATCAGAATGGACAGGGCATCCACCCGCTCCGCATTGATGAGAAAATCCAGCTTCACCAGATCGGTTTCCTGGTATCCGGCAATTTCATAATCAAAAGACCCGTATCCCTGGGTGACCGATTTAAGCCGGTCGTAAAATTCATACACCACTTCGGCCAGGGGCAGCTCGAATTTCATTTCCATGCGGTTGGAGGTCAGGTATTGATAGGTCTTGCTTACGCCCCGAAATTCATGACACACCTGCATCACATTTCCCATATACCGGTCCGGTACGATAATGGTGGCTTTGATGAAGGGTTCCCGGATCCGGGAAATTTCCGCCGGGTCCGGATAGTTGACCGGATTGTCGATAATATGGGTCTCTCCGTCTGTGGTGGTGATTTCATACTGCACCGACGGGGATGTCAGTATCAAAGAGATATCATATTCCCGCTCCAGGCGCTCCTGCACCACTTCCAGATGAAGCAGTCCCAGAAAACCGCACCGGTAACCGAATCCCAGTGCAGCGGAACTGTCTTTTTCATAAATCAGGGAGGCATCGTTGAGTTTGAGCCGTTCCAGGGCTTCGGTCAGTTCTTCGTAATCGTCGGATGCCACAGGATACATGGAGGAAAACACCACGGGGGTGGGCTCCCGAAAACCGCCCACTGCTTTGGCACAGGGCCGGTCCGCCATGGTGATGGTATCCCCGATCTTGACATCGGAAATATTTTTGATTCCAGCGATAAGATACCCCACCTGCCCGCCGTACAGGCTTTTCTGGGGGACCCGCTTGATCTGGAACAATCCCACTTCCTCCACTTTGTACTGGGAATCATTTTGCATGAACAAAATGGTGTCCCCTTTCTGGATGGTGCCGTCAAATATCCGGAAATGGACAATGGTTCCCCGGAAAGTGTCATAATGGGAGTCAAAAATCAGGGCTTTGAACCGGTTTTCCTTGTCCACCGCCGGCGGTGGAATAGCCGCCACAATGGCCGGAAACAGCTGATCCACCCCCAGTCCGGTCTTGGCGGAAACCAGCAGCGCGTTTTCACCGTCCAGGCCCAGATCTTCCTCGATCTGATTTTTTACCCATTCGATTTCTGCGGACGGCAGATCGATTTTATTGATCACCGGCAGGATGGTCAGGTTGAGTTCCATGGCCAGGTACAGGTTGGCCAGGGTCTGGGCTTCCACCCCCTGGCTGGCATCCACGATGATCAGGGCCCCTTCGCAGGATTTCAAGGCCCGGGACACCTCATAGGAAAAATCCACATGCCCGGGCGTGTCGATGAGATTCAACAGATATTCTGTTCCATCTTCAGCGGTATAGGGCAGGGACACGGTCTGGGATTTGATGGTGATGCCCCGTTCCCGCTCGATGTCCATGGTGTCCAGGATCTGCTCTTTCATGTCCCGTTCGGAAACAATGCCGGTCAATTGAATGAGCCGGTCCGACAGGGTGGATTTGCCGTGATCGATATGGGCGATGATGGAAAAGTTACGGATCTGTCTTTGAAGAATGTTCAACGGTGCTCCAAACTAAAAGTTGACAAATATCTTGTAATCAGGATAGTATTTTTATTTTATAATTATCAATTGTAAGTAAACGTGTCAAGATCAGACCACATATGGCGACCTTGTTTTTCCCGGGAGAACACATGCAGCACACCATTCTGGTTGTTGAAGATGACAACGCCTTTAAAGATTCGGTGAAAGAATATCTTACCCGTCTTTCCTATCAGGTGGAATCGGTGTCCAGTGCTGAAGACGCCCTGGAGAAACTGAAGACATGCCCGGTGGATGTGGTGCTCACCGATATTTTGCTGCAGGGCATGGACGGGCTGGCACTGACCCGCACCATCAAAGAAAAATACGACATGGAAGTTCTGGTGATGACCGGTTACCATGGGGATTATTCCTATGAAGAGGCCGTCAGGACCGGGGCCAGTGATTTCATTTTCAAACCCTTTCGGTTTAAAGAACTGGAACTGCGGATCAAGCGGGTGTTACGGGAAGCGACACTCAAGCGGGAGCGCAACCGGCTGCTCAAGGAGATGGAACAGCTGGCCATCACCGATGCATTGACCGGACTGTACAACTCCCGCCAGTTCTTCCGTCAGATCAAACAGGAGATAGAAAGAAACGAACGGTACCAGCATCATTTGTCTTTATTGATCATGGATATCGATCATTTCAAACAATACAATGATACCTGGGGCCACCTGGAAGGTGACAAGGTGTTGATGGACATCGGCCGCATCATCAACGCCTGCATGCGGTCCATGGACACAGCCTACCGGTACGGTGGAGAGGAATTTGCCGTGCTCCTGCCGGAAACCGATCTCCAACAGGCTTGTGTGGTGGGCCACCGTATCATGAAGCGGATTGGCCAGGAAAGCTTTGAGCCGGAATCCGGGGTTCATCGATCCATCACCATCAGCGTCGGTGCCGGCGAACTTGCACCCGGCGAAGATACCATTTCATTTATCCGCCGCACGGATCAAGCCCTGTACCGATCCAAGGAAAGCGGGCGGAACCGCCTGACTTACGACGCCTGCTGAGGATCGGACGCTTCCGCTTCAAAAAGACGCATGCTCAGATCCACGGACACGGCCTGATGGGTCAAGGCGCCGCAGGAAATCACGTCCACCCCGGTAGCTGCGATATCCTTCAGGGTTGCCAGGGACACATTGCCGGATGCCTCCACCAGGGCCTGACCCTGGATGCGGGCCACTGCCCCGGCCATTTGTTCACAAGACATATTGTCCAGCATGATCACATCCGCGCCCACAGCCAAAGCCTCATCCACCTGATCCATGGTGGTAACTTCCACCTCGATTTTCATCAGGTGGGAGGTCCGGTTTTTCACCGCCTGAACCGCCGCAGAAATACCGCCGGCCACCGCAATGTGGTTGTCTTTGATCAAAATGCCGTCATACAGAGAAAACCGGTGATTGTACCCGCCGCCGGCCCGGATTGCCGCCTTTTCCAGCTGACGCCAGCCCGGCGTGGTTTTCCTGGTATCGGTCAGCCGGGCTGACAATCCATCCAGGGCGGCCACATATTTTCGGGTCAGCGTGGCAATACCGGACAGCCGCTGGAGAAAATTCAATGCCACCCGCTCCGCCTTGAGCAGGCTCAGCAGATCGCCCTGTACCGACAGCACCTCATCCCCTCTGGACACGGCGTCTCCGTCCCGGAAAAAAAAGACAAGAGCCACCTCCGGGTCCAGGGCCTGAAACGTTCTTCGGGCCACATCCGTTCCCGCCAGAATGCAGTCCTGTTTGGCCGTGATCACGCCACGGCCCTGACGAGCGTCGGGCAGAATGCTCTCCGATGTGATATCCCCGAGCCCGGAATCCTCGAACAGGGCCAGAGAAACGATCTGATCAATCATGTCCATGGGTCTTACGCCATTTCCTGAATGCGTTGAAGATTGGCGGCCAGTTTTTCTTTTTTTTCCGTCAGTTCCGAATGCCGGGCCTGAACCTTGTCAATCACTTCCGGGGGGGCTTTTTCCAGAAAACTTTCATTGCCCAGGCGTTTCTGGACCCCCACCAGATCTTTTGTATTTTTCTCCAGTTCCTTTTCCAGGCGAAGGATCTCCTTTTCAAAATCGATCACCCCTTCCAGGGATACAAAACAGGTGGTATTGCCGGTCACGGAACTGGCACAGGCCTTGGGCACATTTTCCAGATCGCAGAAAGACAACCGTTCCATGGTCGCCAGCGTGGAAATCACGGCCTTGTTTTCCACCATCAGCAGTTTTTCCTTTTCATTGTCCGTATGGGCCAGCACCTTGATTTTCATGGACGGCTGGATGTTCATCTCGCTTCGAAT
>JAABTO010000131.1 GCA_011389835.1 Desulfotignum sp.
ATCATCCGGTCTGAAGAAAAGGGCGCCACCCGGCTTGAAACCCGGCTCAAAACGGCAAAACGCTGTGAAGCCAAAGGATACCCGCTGGCGTTTCATTTTGATCCCCTGGTGCTGTATGACGGGTGTGAAGCTGACTATGCCCGGGTGATCCATGATATTTTTTCCCATGTCCGGCCTGAAAGCATTGTGTGGATCAGCCTGGGCAGTTTCCGGTTCATGCCGGCACTCAAACCCATCATTGAGAAACGGTTTCCATTCTCCACGATCTGCTATGGGGAATTTATTCTGGGTCTGGACAATAAAATGCGCTATTTCAAACCATTGCGCATACAACTGTATCAAAAACTGGTGACCCTGATACAGGAATATGCCCCGAACGTGCGGGTGTATTTTTGTATGGAAGACCAGGAGGTGTGGGAAAAAACCCTGGGATTTTTCCCAAAGGAAAAAGGAGAACTGGGGCATCTGCTGGACCGCTCAGCTGTGTCTCATTGTCGATTGAACCCGGATCTGCTGTGATGCGTTGAAATAAAACCGGGGGGATGATCCTGGAACCGGAATTCATCCCCCCGACAAGTTTAACGCCCTGATTTTTGGGGCAAATTAAACAATAACAACTAAAATTTAAGCGTTTTCTTTTTCCGCATTGACCTGGTCAATAATTTTCTTTGCCAGGTCCGGCGGCACTTCGTCATACTGGGCAAACTCCATGGTGAATGTCCCCCGGCCACCGGTCATGGAGCTTAAATCCGGGGCATATCTGAGCATTTCCGACATGGGTACCAGGGCATTGATGATCTGTTTGTCATCCTCGGAATCCATGCCCAACACCCGGCCCCTGCGGGAATTGAGGTCGCCCATGATATCTCCGGTATTGGCATCCGGCACTTTCACCGACACCTTCATGATCGGTTCGAGCAGGACCGGGCCCGCATCTTTGGCCGCAGCCTTGAATGCGATGGATCCGGCGGTTTTAAAGGCCATTTCCGAGGAGTCCACAGAATGATAAGACCCGAAATCCAGGGTGGTACGGAAATCCACGCATGGAAATCCGGCCAGAATGCCGTACCGGGAGCTTTCTCTGATACCGGCCTCCACTGCGGGAATATAGTTTTTGGGAATCACGCCGCCCACGATCTTGTCCACAAATTCAAATCCCTTCCCCCTGGGCAAGGGTTCCAGAACAATCCAGCAGTCCCCGAACTGGCCATGACCCCCGGATTGTTTTTTGTGTTTTCCCTGGACCCGGATTTTTTTCTTGAATGTTTCCCGGTACGCCACCTTGGGTGTGTTGATATCCATGGCCACATTGAATTTGCGCAGAATTTTGTCTGCGGTGACCTCGATGTGCACCAGACCCCGTCCGGACAGGATGGTCTGCCGGGTTTCCTCTTCCCGCTTCAGTTTCAGACCGGTGTCCTCCTGAAGAATCTTGCGCAGTGCTTCGTGGATTTTGTCTTCGTCGTTCTTGGATTTGGGAGAGATGGCAAAGGAGATGACCGGCGGCATGGGGGCCGGTGCCGGGATCTGAATCCGGCTGCCGCCGGTCAGAGTGTCCCCGGTCAGGGTGGATTTGAGTTTGGCCACCGCCACAATGGACCCCGGAACTGCCGATGTGATGGTTTTCTGCTCTTTGCCCGCGATTTCCAGCAGCTGGGAGTAGCGTTCCTTGGTATCCTTGGTCACGTTGAGAAAATTGCCTTCCTTGCCCAGGGTTCCGGATATCACCCGAAACAGGGACAGACGTCCGGCATAGGGATCCACAATGGTATTGAAAACAAATCCGCAGAATTCCGCATCCGGATCCGGGGACACCACCACATCCTGGCCGTCAGCATCTTTGGCGATCCAGTCGCCTCGGTCCAGGGGGGAGGGCATATAGGTATTGATAAAATCCAGTATCATGTCGATACCGATCATCTTCACGGCAGACGTACAAATGGCCGGATAAAACTGGGCTTCTGAAATCCCTTTTCGAAACGCGGTCCTGATCTCCTCTTCAGACAGTTCTTCGCCTTCCAGATATTTTTCCAGCAGATCGTCATTGAGTTCCGCAATATTTTCTATGAATTCTTCCTTGGCAACAGCCATTTCATCGGCCATATCCGCGGGAATATCCGTCTGAACGGCTTTGCCGTTTTCATCATATTCAAACGCCTTGTTGGTGACGATGTCCACCAGTCCCTTGAATCCGGCTTCCGAGCCGATGGGATAACAGATGGGGATGATTTTCTTTTTCAAAGAAATATTGCAGGCATCCAGACATGCAGCAAAATCAGAGCGTTCCCGGTCCAGTTTATTGACAATGACCAGTCCGGGCAGGTTATATTCCAGAGCAGCGGCAGCCGCCTCTTCGGTCATGGCGGAAGGCCCTCCCACACCGTCAATCACAAAGATCATGGCATCAGCCACGGGAAAACAGGTCTTGGCCGCTGAGAAAAAGTTCTGATCACCCGGTGTATCCATCAGTGTAACCGTATGTTTATTATGGGTATACTTGATGAATGAGGTGTTGATACTCTGCTGTTTCTTGATCTCTTCGGGCTGGAAATCCATGACCGTATTGCCTTCTTCGACTTTTCCGAGCCGGCTGGTCATGCCCATCTTGAAAAGCATGGCTTCAGCAAGAGTTGTCTTGCCCGCACCTCCATGGCCTGCAAAGGCCACATTTCTCATGGTTTTGATGTCTTCGCTCATTACTGCTCCTTTACACGATTAATAAAAAAGTCTTATTTAAATAATAGAATTTAAATAAAAATGACAGTGTTTTTTTCAACGCGGACGGAAAATCAAAAAAATCAGATATTCCATATTTCCTTTCGGGCCCGGGACAGGGGAGGGTACCACGCCCTGCACCGCATATCCCCGGTCTGAGAAGAACTGCGAGATATCGGACACCACCTGTTTTCTGATTTCCGGATCCTTGACAACACCTCCCTTGCCGACATGGTTTTTGCCTGCTTCAAACTGGGGTTTGATCAGGGCAATCACCCGGGTATCTTGCCCCATAAATGTTTCCGCCGCCGGTATCACGGTCTTCAAAGAGATGAACGAGGTATCCGCCGCCACCAGATCCACCTGCCGCCCGATGGTTTCCCAGACCATATGCCGGATATTAGTGCGTTCAATGACGGTCACCCGGGGATCATTGCGCAGGGCCCAGGCCAGCTGTCCGTACCCCACATCCACGGCATAGACGTGCCCGGCCCCGAACTGGAGCAGACAGTCCGTGAACCCGCCGGTGGAAGCCCCGATATCCAGACACACCCGGTCCGTCACATCCACCGCAAATGTGGTCAACGCCTTTTCCAGTTTGAGCCCGCCCCGGCTGACATAGGGATGATCCGGTGTTTTCAAACGAATGTCCGCCCCGGGGTCCACCCGGGACCCGGGTTTGTCGCACGGCTGATCATTCACCAGCACTTTTCCGGCCATAATCACAGCCCGGGCACGGGTTCTGGAGTTGACCAGCCCCTTGTCCATTATCAGCTGATCCAGTCGGCACCGGTTAAGGGTGCTACCGGTTGCCATGCAGTTCACGGGCTGCGGCAGCAACGGCATCCGCATCGAGTTGGTATGCGTTTCTCAAGACATCCTGGGGGCCGTGTTCCACAAAGCAGTCGTCAATACCGATGCGTTTGACATGCCGGTCTGTCACCCCATGATCCATGAACAGCTCGAGCACCGCAGACCCGAATCCCCCGGCCAGAACATGCTCTTCCACCGTGACAATCTTTTTGAATTCAGCGGCTTTGGCCAGCAGCAGGGCCTTGTCCAGCGGCTTGACAAACCGGGCGTTGATCACGGTGGCAAAGATGCCTTCCGCCGCCAGAATGTCCCTGGCCTTCAATGCCTGCTGGACCCCGGTGCCGATGGCAATGATCAACAGGTCTTTGCCGTCGCACAACACCTTGGCTTTTCCGATCTCCAGGGGCAGGGCAGGGTCTGTCACCGGAACGCCTGTGGCCCTTCCCCGGGGGTACCGCAGAGCAATGGGACCGTCGTGCTGAACTGCGGTTGTCAGCATCCGGGCCAGCTCGTTCTCATCCATGGGGGCCATTACCGTCATATTGGGCATGGGCCGCAGATAGGCAAAATCAAACAGACCGTGATGGGTAGGGCCGTCTTCTCCCACAACCCCTCCCCGGTCCAGGGCGAATACCACTGGATGGGCATCGATACAGACGTCATGCAGAATCTGGTCATAGGCCCGCTGAAGAAATGTGGAATAAATGGTGACCACCGGCCGGATACCTTTGACCGCCAGTCCGGCAGAAAAGGTCACTGCATGCTGCTCGGCAATGCCCACATCGAAAAACCGATCCGGAAACTGTTCACAGAAGTCCAACAGCCCGGTACCTTCAGGCATGGCAGCGGTCACCGCCACCAGTTCGGGATGATTGTGTGCCAGTTTCACCATCTGGTCTCCGAACACCTGGGTATAGGTAGGCACTTTTCCGGCAGAGCCATTGGCTTTACCGGTATCCACGGCAAAAGACCCTACCCCGTGAAAATACACCGGGTTTTTTTCCGCAGGTTCATATCCTTTGCCCTTGACCGTGGTGACATGGAGCAGTACCGGAGAGTCTGCCGCATTCTTGATATTGTCCAGAATATCGATAAGATGATCCAGGTTATGGCCGTTGATGGGGCCGAAATAATCAAAGTTGAACGCTTCGAACAGCATGCCCGGGGTGACAAATGTTTTAAAGGATTCTTCGGATCGTTTGGCGATCTGATAGATATCTTCCCCGATTTTGGGCAATGATTTTAAAAAAGCACCAAACTGATTGCGCAGGGTCTGAAGGTATTTGGCGGAAAAAGTCCGACTCAGGTAAGAGGACAGGGCCCCCACATTGGGGGAGATGGACATGTCATTGTCATTGAGGATCACGATCAGCTTGCGCTTGAGATCCCCGGCCTGATTCAACCCTTCATAGGCCAGCCCGGCGGTCATGGATCCGTCCCCGATCACTGAAATCACATGGGAATCATCCCGGTTCAGATATTTGGCACAACTGATACCCAGTCCGGCTGAAATGGATGTGGAGGAATGGCCCACGGTGAAACCGTCACACGGATTTTCCTTGATTTTGGAAAATCCGGAGATCCCTTTGTACTGACGCAGGGTGTCAAACTGCTGGTTTCTACCGGTGACCAGTTTATGGGCATAGGCCTGGTGCCCCACATCCCAGATCAGGGTATCTTTTGGCAGATCAAACACATAGTGGATGGCCAGGGTCAGTTCCACGGCTCCCAGGCTGGAGGCCAGGTGTCCCCCGTTTTTTGACACCACCTGAATAATCCGTTCCCGGATCTGCCGGGCCAGGTCCGGCAGCTGATCCCGGGACAGCCCCTTGAAATCCTCTGGCGCAAAGAGTTGTTTCAGCAGATCCATGGGCCTGTTTTCGGTCTGACGTTCAATTTTGTTTTCGCGCAGGTATCTGGACCTGTCCTGCGTGGTATCAATGATTTGGTCACCCATATTTTTGCTTTCTTCTGCTCTGTGTTTAACATGATTCAACGATCCCGGCTGATCACATACCGGGCAATGGCCCGGAGTGGGCCGGCCAGGTCGTCGAACGGGGCAATGGCCTCAAGGGCCTGATCGATCAAATGTCCGGCAAAGATTCTGGACTGATTCAGACCCAGCACAGCCGGAAAGGTGAGTTTGTCTCTTTGCAGGTCGGAACCGGCGGCTTTTCCCATTTTTACCGGGTCTCCTTCCACATTCAGAATATCATCCATCACCTGGAACGCCAGTCCCAGGCGGGCGGCATAAACAGACAGATCCTTCTTTTGGTGCCGCTTGGCCCCGGCACTGAGGGCGCCTGCCGCCACGCTGGCCACAATCATCTTCCCGGTTTTCAATCCGTGCATATATTGAAGATGATCCATCAGAACATCTTTATTCCCGATTTCTTTATTATCAATAAAATGTATCATCTGTCTTTCAGACTGCATATCCAGGATCTGGCCTTCCACCATGCCGTTTATACCGGCTGCTGACGCTATCAGCGCAATCTGTTCCAGCAGAATATCAGATTCAGGCACCGGATCAAACAGATCTTTGGGACAGGACAGGATATGAAAGGCGTGGGTGAGCAGGGCATCACCGGCCAGAATGGCCGTGGGTTCGGAAAATTGTTTATGACAAGTAGGTTTTCCCCGTCTCAGATCGTCATCATCCATGGCCGGCAGGTCATCATGAATCAATGAGTAGGTGTGGATCATCTCCAGGGCACAGGCCGCCGGCATCACCTGATCGATATCACCACCGCAGGCCCTTGCCGATGCCATGGCCAGAACGGGACGCAACCGTTTTCCTCCGGCCATCAGGGAATGACGCATGGCCTGGACCAGTTCCCGTTGTGGATCAAATACTGCCAGAATTTTTTCAAGGCATACATTCACCCGCTGCCGGTGTTCCCTTAAATAACGGGTTAAATCAAAACCCTTGTCAGTCATGGTCAAACGGGGTTTCTGTCAGGGATCCATCCAGATCCCGGGTCAGCTGGGTGATTTTCTTCTCAGTACTGTCAAGAATTTCCATACAGTAACGGAGCTTTTCAATGCCTGTTTCATATTTTTTCAATGCCTGCTCCAGGGGCAGATCCCCGGATTCCATTTGCTTGACAATGGATTCAAGCTGTTTCAATGCGGTTTCAAACGTGGTTTTTGCCATGAATTGTCTTCTCCACCCGGGTCAGTACACGCCCCCGGGCTAAAATAATTTCAACGGAATCCTGAACATTCACCATCCCGGCATCCAGGAGCACTTTTCTGTCCGGCAGGATCCGTGCGATACTGTATCCACGGTTCAACACCGAATTCGGATTCAGTGCAGACAATGCCGCCCCCGCCTGTTCGACCCGGTTTTGTTTGGCTTTCATATGATGACGCATGCACAAATCCAGTTGTCTGTTCAGTGCTGTCAACTGTTTTTCCAAATTCAGGACATCCGGTGCACCCCCCGGCAAGGCCTGGGTAATCCAGCGCAGCTTTTCCCTGTCATGAAAAATGCGGCGCTGCAGCGCCTGCGCCATCCTCCGGCAATGGGATATCAAGGTCTGCCTGAACTGAGCTGCAATCTGGTCCGGACGCTTCAACCGGTTATGCAGGTCATCCAGTTTCTGATGATAAAAGGTCAGCTGCCGGGTCACGACCGCGTTCAGGTCTTCGTGCATGTCAAACAGCTGCCGTTTCAATTGTTTTTTTTCTGGCAAAGCCAGCTCAGCAGCTGCTGACGGGGTAGGGGCTCTCACATCCGCCACAAAATCGGCAATGGTAAAGTCGGTTTCATGTCCAATGCCGGTAATCACGGGAATGCGTGAGCCAAACACCGCTCTGGCAACCTCTTCGGAATTGAACGCCGCCAGGTCTTCCAAAGAACCGCCGCCCCTGGCCAGGATGATAACATCTGACTGAGCAAGGTTATTCACCGTTTCAATTGCATATACAATTTCATGAATAGCCATATTTCCCTGAACCGAAACCGGAACAATCTCAAGACAGCAACCGGGAAAGCGCCGGAGCGAAATCTGAAGGATATCCCTGACGGCAGCCCCGGTTCCGGAAGTGATGACCGATACTTTTCCGGGCAGCAACGGTACGGTTTTTTTATGAACCGGGTCAAACAACCCTTCATCTGCCAGCTTTTTCTTGAGCTGTTCAAACGCTTTCTGCAGAGCACCGGCACCTTCGGGTACCATGTGTTCAAAGATCAATTGATATGCCCCCTGGGGTTCATACACGGACAACCGCGCAAGCCCCACGATCGTCAACCCGTTTTCCAGAGAGAATTTCAGATTTCGTTTCTGGTTTTTGAACATCACACCCCGGATAATGGCCTGGTCATCCTTGAGAGAAAAATAGGAATGACCGGACGCGGGGGTGGCGCAGTTGGAAATCTCACCGGTCACCCAGACAAACGGGAACCGGTCCTCCAGAAGGGCTTTTATTTTCCGGGTCAACACTGACACCGAGTATATGCGTGTGGTTTCCTGATCTGGCATCCGGTTATTTGTTCCTGCAAAATCAAATCTTTATTTATAGAAAACCAGGGTTAAAAAGTCAACACCATGATACCGGATCAACATTTGTCCAATGCTGGACCAAACTGGAATCGCCCAGATTCAATGTCTGATAATATATATTATGTAAACTTTTAAGTTTTGAGTTGATTTTCACCCCTGGAAACGGATCTTTTATATCCCCTGCAAAATCGACCACATGATCAAACAATAATCTTGAAATTCCCCTCTTTCGTGTTATATTGCCTTGTAACGCAAAGCTGTTAACCTGAAAAAATTTTGGAGGAAATCATGAATACAACATTTGCACAAACCACTTCCATGGTAAAGGTGAACACCTTTATCAGGAGCGTTTACAACTGGATGACCATCGGACTGGTGGTCACCGGGTTCACGTCCTTTTTCGTCTCCCGCAGTCCGGGGATGCTTCAGATGTTCTACGGGAACCCGGTGATGCCCATTGTTCTGTTCATCGGACTGATTATTCTATGCGGCTATCTATCCGCACGGATCCAAAAAATCCAGGCCAGCACCGCCACCGGACTGTATGTGGCATTGACGGTGGCCTACGGCGTCATTCTGACCCCGATTTTTCTGATCTACACGGCCGCATCCATTGTGTCCACCTTTTTCATCTGCGCGGCCACGTTCGGCTCAGCCAGTGTCTACGGCATGGTCACCAAAAAAGACCTCACCGGCATGGGCCAGTTTCTGATGATGGGATTGATCGGTATCATCATTGCCATGGTGGTCAATATTTTCATCGGCTCCACCATGATGCAGACCATCATCTCCATGATCGCCGTAGTGCTTTTTACGGGCCTGACCGCGTATGACACCCAGAAACTCAAACACATGGCCGTCACCCTGCCGGACAATGCCTCCGGCGCCATGGTACGAAAAGGTGCGCTCATCGGCGCCTTGAGCCTGTATCTGGACTTCATGGGTCTGTTCATCCATCTGATGCACCTGCTGGGGGTTGCCAGGGAATAGACACTGTCAGATCTTTTAAGTTGAGCATACAAGTCAGGGCCTGATATTCAATTAGATATCAGGCCCTGATTGTTTTCAGACACTTTGTTTTGCAACGGCTACAGATGGGCTTGAATGACCCGGCAGATCTGATCACAGGCCGCCGAAGTCAGCTCTTTATCCGGTCCTTCCACCATAACCCGGAGCAGCGGCTGAGTGCCGGAATACCGCACAAAAACACGCCCTTTATCCCCCAGGTTTGATGTTACCTCATCAATGACGCTGGCAATTTCAGGCACCTGCATGAAATCCGGGCGGGACGCGTCCACTTCCACATTTTTCAGTACCTGGGGAAACACCTGCATGACACCCGCCAGATCCGACAGGGTCCGGCCGGTCTGCGCCATCACCGTGATCAGCCGCAATGCGGACAGCAGGCCGTCACCTGTGGTATGATCGTCCAGAAAAATCATGTGTCCGGAATCTTCTCCGCCCATTAGCGCGCCGGTCTGCTGCATTTCAGCCAGCACCTGGCGATCCCCTACGCCGGTCCTGATATGGGTGATGCCCAGGTCATCCAAAGCCC
>JAABTO010000390.1 GCA_011389835.1 Desulfotignum sp.
GGTCTGTCTGCATCTGTTTTTCCACCTGGCTTTCAATGGAATTGAGCGTCACATAGCCGACAATTCCCAGCATGAGCACCATGGGCAGCATGACATAAACCAGTAGCGCCGTTCTGGAATGGATCGATTTTGGGAACAATGTGATCTCAGGCATATTTTCTCCCCCCATACCGTAAAAACATCCCACACATATAGCACATGTGTCATTTAGATACAACAAAACCGCCCCGTCATCCGGGATTAAACCCATGGCAGGCTTTTGTCGCATAAATAATTTTTATACATGATTACAGATAGATAGGATGGAGAATGCTTTTTTGGGGAAAACCCTTTTGTAACCGGGCATGATTCTGGCAATTTCAGATCATCAACGACATCCGGTGTCATGGATGTCAAAAAAAATGTGCCGACGGGGCACAAACAATCATTTACCAATTTTATTCAAAGGAAAATTCAATGACTGATTTCAAACGTGTTTCACAAATCTTTTTTATTGTCGCCATCACCCTTCTGGCCGCCACAGTCCTGACGGGGACCGCACAGGAAAGTTCCAATGAATCGTCCAAAATCCAGCAGGAAATTTCTGACACTGATCTGGACAATGCGGCTCAGGCCTATGCGCAGATGCAGGCAATCCATGGGGAGTTTCAACAATCAGTTCAACAGTCAGAAGATCAGGAGGAACGGCAGCAGCTTCAGAATCAGACCAACGAACGACTGGTCCTCGCCATTGAGCAAACCGGTCTGGATGTTGACACGTTCAACCACATCATGGCCCAGGTCCAGTCAGATGAACAGCTGAGAGAAAGGTTCATTGAAAAAATTGAAACCCTTCAGTAACATTAACCGATTCAAGGAGGAATCCTTTATGAGAAACTATCGGCACATATCCATTTCAATCATCCTCTTGATGCTGATGATGACGGTGATGATCGGCTTGTCAGGGTGTGATTCCGACGCCCCTTCTGATCCTGATCAGTCCACATCCACGTTGCCGGTGAGCCCTGCGGAACAGTCGGGTGAACCGGCCAACGGGATGGCATCTTTGCCCATCAGCGACGAGGATATCGAAAAGGCGGCGACAGCCCACAAGGACATCACCCGAATCAACCAGAATCTGCAGCAAGCAGTTCAGCAGACGGAAAACATGGATGAACGCCGGAAACTGCAGATCAAAGCCAATGAAGACATGGTCAGGGCCGCTGAAAGTGCGGGACTTGATTTTAAAGCCTACAACCATATCATGCAGCAGGTCCGAAGCAACACCCAGATGGAAATGCTTTTCCAGGAAAAGCTGAAATCTCTGGAATGATACGATGGATTATTTAAAAAATGTCAAGAACCCGTGGAGATTGGTCAATGGATGGGGCGGACACCCGGGAATAAACAGGTCCACCGGCAGGATGCTTTCCAGACCGGACGCGACCTCGGGGCTGCCGTAAAACGGCCCGCCCATGATGGTACAGCTGCCCACGGCGATCACCACCCGGGGTTCAGGAACGGCTTCATAGGTCTGAAGCAAAGCAGTTTTCATGTTCCTGGACACCGGGCCGGTGACCACGATGGCATCTGCATGGCGCGGAGAGGCCACAAAATTGATACCGAACCGGGCCAAATCGAAAAACGGGGTGGCCAGCACGTTCAGGTCTGCTTCACATGCGTTGCACCCGGCCGCCGACACCTGACGCAGCTGCAGGGACCGGCCGAACAGTTTCTTGAAATGCTGTTTTGAATGCCTGGCCAGATCCGGCAGGGTCCCGTCGGTAATCAGATCCGACCGGTTTGCCGTGGAAATCTCGAAATCACCTGTAAAAGAGACAAAGGTCTTTTCCGACACCCGCTCACAGGTACCGCAGAATACGCACCGTCCCATGTCGATGGTTTTATTGGCCGCATCGATGGCATCCTGGGGACAGGCATCAACGCAGGCCTGGACCACGGATGGATCCGCATCCTTATTGATATCGGGCCGTCCCCGGTACCGGGGGAAGACTGCGGGTTTCTCTTTGGGGTAGGTACAGGTGCGGTAGCCTTGTTCAAACCGGTTTTTCAATACACTGAGCATGGTGGCAAACTCTCTTTATTCGGTAAATGCAATAAAACCATCTTCAGGGTCCGGCCGGCAAAACAATGACCGGCCTGTTGATCATCACAGATCAAACCCGCAGTAAGACAGGTTGAAACTCTTGTTGTTCAAGGGGAAATCCGAAATCCCCGTAT
>JAABTO010000391.1 GCA_011389835.1 Desulfotignum sp.
GATTTTTCACGAGGAGACCCATGGGAAACCATATCAAGACCGTTTTTCTGCTGACCGCCATGACCGGGCTGTTTCTGGTGCTCGGCTATGCCCTTGGCGGGCAGACCGGCATGGTGATCGCCCTGATCATTGCGCTTGCCATGAACTTTTTTTCCTACTGGCAGTCCCATACCATTGTGCTCAAGATGTACCGGGCCCAGCCCCTGGACCGGTCCCAGGCACCGGGACTGCATGATACTGTGGCCCGTCTGGCCCAGCGGGCCGGTCTGCCCATGCCCAAACTGTATGTGATTCCAGATGACGCTCCTAACGCTTTTGCCACAGGCAGGGATCCGGAACACGGGGTGGTGGCGGTCACCCAGGGGCTGCTGCGCCTGATGAATCAGGAGGAACTGGAAGGGGTGCTGGCCCATGAGCTGGGCCATATCAAGAACCGGGATATCCTGATCTCCACCATTGTGGCGACCCTGGCCGGCGCCATCATGTTCGTGGCTTCCATGGCCCGGTTTACCGCCATTTTCGGTGGCAGAGACAACCAGGGGGGCGGCCCCGGAATCGTGGGGGTCATTGTCATGTCCATGCTGGCGCCGCTGGCGGCCATGGTGATACAGATGGCGGTGTCCCGGTCCAGGGAATATCTGGCCGATGCCACCGCGGCCCAGGTCACGGGCCGGCCCGGTGGGCTGGCCTCGGCCCTGAACAAACTCGGGGAATATACCCGCCGGGGCGTTGCCGTGAATGCCAATCCGTCCACGGCCCACATGTTCATTGTCAATCCCCTGTCCGGCCGGCAGTTTGCCGGCCTGTTCTCCACCCATCCCCCTCTTGAGGAGCGGATCAAACGGTTGACCGGTGCCAAACCGTCCAATGATGCCGGGTCCGGCGATTCAAAGAAACAGAAATCCACCATGACCGAACAGAGCCGGAAGTTCTGGGATTCTTTGTCTTGAATGTCTGCCTGTAATGACTTGACTATTGGATAGCCACCATTTATGGTAAGATCACCTTGAATCAACCGGCATCATGAACCGCATGGAGGATGTGAATGAATCTGCTTAAAAGGCTCAAGGGCTTTCGGTTGCAGATGCGCACGGAATACCCCTTTGGCTGGTCCATTGTCATGGGCAGTTTTTTCATTTTTCTGGTGATCTTTTTCGGCACATCCGGGTATATGATGCTGGAAGGGTGGAGTTTCATCGAGAGCGTGTACATGGTGATCATCACCCTTTCCACGGTGGGATTCATGGAAGTGCGGCCGCTGTCCGATATTTCCCGGATCATGACCATGCTGGTGATATTCGGCGGGGTCGGCGCGTTTTTCTATCTGGGGGGATCGCTGGCTCAGATGTTGGTGGAAGGCAAGTTTCAAAATCTTCTCGGGAGGCGCAGGGTGCAGAAAATCATCGATGAACTCGACAGCCATTATATTGTCTGCGGCTACGGCAGAATCGGCCGGGTGGTGGCACAGGGGATCAAAAAAGAAGGGTTTGACGTGGTGGTGATTGAAAAAAGCCCGAAAGCTCTGGAACAGCTGGAGCTACAGAAAATGCTGTTTATCGCCGGGGATGCCACCATGGATGAGGTGCTTTTGTCAGCCGGCTTGAAAAAAGCCAGGTGCCTGATCACGGCCCTGGCCGAGGATGCGGCCAATGTGTTTGTTACCCTGACCTCCCGGCAGCTGAATCCGGATATCACCATTGTGGCGAGAACCGATACGGAATCACATGTGTCACGGCTGAAACAGGCGGGTGCGGAGCGGGTGTTCATGCCTTACAGCATCGGGGGGTTGCGTCTGGTTCAAAGTGTGCTCAGGCCCACGGCCACCAGCCTGATGGATCTGGCCATCCGGGGGGATATCAACCTTCAGATGGAGGAACTGCCGGTTTACGACCGTTCCGAACTGGTGGGAAAGATGGTCAAAGATTCCGGTATTCGGTCTCGGTTTGATATTCTCATTGTCGGGATTAAAACATCATCCGGGGAAATGGTCTTCAATCCGGGAGCGGAAGCTGTTATCGGGGCCGGGGATCTGCTCATCGCACTGGGCAAGCCCGAAAATCTAAAGAAACTTCAGAAAGTGTCAGACCCGGAGGCCTGCTGACATCCATTTCCAACCCCAGTTTATTTTTCTTCGATCACCTGTCCCCGTGAGGTAAAGGAGATACCCTGCTGGGTCTTCGCCCCGATCATCACCGTTTCGATGATGGGCGGGTTCAC
>JAABTO010000392.1 GCA_011389835.1 Desulfotignum sp.
CCAACCTGGTGTCTTTGACCCCGGGTACCTTGAGTGTGGATCTGTCCGAAGACAACAAAACCCTGTATGTCCATGTCATGTTTCTGGAAGATGTGGCGCAGACACGGTCCCAGATCATCCAGGGGCTGGAACGGCGGATCCTGGAGGTGACCCGGTGATGGCGGCCCAGGGCGCTTTTCTCCACGGGGCCGCACAGGCGGCCATGGCCATTCTTCTGGCCGGTATGGTGCTGGTGCTGTGGCGCATGGTCAAAGGCCCCACAGCCGCGGACCGCGTCATTGCCATGGACCTGTTGTCCGTGCTGGTGGTGGCCTTTCTGGTGACCCTGTCCATCCATACCGGGCAGGCCACTTACCTGGATGTGGCCATCGCCTTTGCCTGCATCGCTTTTCTGGGCACCATCGCCCTGGCCCGGTTCATCGAGCGGACATCCCGGCCGGCGGACCAAAATTCGGCATCTGACAATCCACAGGGACAAGACCGGTCCCGGGGAGGTCCTTATGACTGAATACATTGCCGCGGTCCTCCTGATCCTGGGCAGCCTTTTCTGCCTGATTGCCGCCTTAGGCGTCATCCGGCTGCCGGACACCCTCACCCGCATGCATGCTGCCACCAAGGCCGGATCCCTGGGCGCCGGGCTGGTGGCCCTGTCCCATGCGGTATTTTTCCAGGATCCGGGCATTTTTCTGCGGGCCGTCTTTATCATTGCCCTGCTGCTGCTAACCGCTCCGGTAGCGGCTCACCTCATCGCCCGGGCCTCCTACCGCAGCGGGATTCCGTTGTCTGGACGGACCAAAATCGATGAACTCAAGAAATCCAAACAATAACCCGCCATTCATATACCAGGCATTTCCCTTTGGTTTCAGGACACATATAATCATATTTTTGATTACATATTGACTTCTCATCCGGTATGGATTAAGGTTGATAAAATTTTTTGCAATGGTTGCGCATGACAACTTTTTGTGCCGCCAAAACCATAAAAACAAGGAAGTTCAGGATGTCACCAGCCAGTGTTTTTGCACAGGGTATCATCAGCGTTTTTTTTGGAATGACCCTTCTGTACCTGTCCATAAGAATCACCGCCTTTTTTGTCGACCGGTTCACCTCTAAAACCAAAGGAGCGGATACAGATGGGAAATAATTTATATTCGTTGTTGAACACAACCGGTTTTGTGCACCTGACACCCGGCATGATCGTGATGTGGATCATCGGGTTGATTCTGATCTTTCTGGCTATCAAAAAACAATATGAACCCCTGCTGCTGCTGCCCATCGGATTCGGTATCCTGCTGGTGAACCTGCCGTTGAGCGGACTGATGGAACCGGAGGTGGGCCTTTTGTGGAAATTCTACCACTACGGGATCCACTGGGAGATTATCCCGCCGCTGATTTTTCTGGGCATCGGCGCATTCACCGATTTCGGGCCCATGCTGGCCAATCCCCGGCTCATTTTCCTGGGGGCCGGTGCCCAGGCCGGGGTCTATATCACTTTTTTCGCTTCCCACGCCATGGGATACAATATCATGGAGGCCGCCACCATCGGCATGATCGGCGGGGCGGACGGCCCCACCACCATCTTTATCGCTTCCAAGCTGGCCCCCCAGCTCATGGGGGCCTGTGCCGTGGCCGCCTATTCCTACATGGCCATGGTACCCATTATCCAGCCGCCCATCATGCGGCTGCTGACCACATCGGCGGAACGAAAAATCAAAATGGCCAAACCCCGGCCTGTAAGCAAACGGGAAAAGCTGCTGTTCCCCATCATCTCCACCTTTGTCATCATTCTGCTGATTCCGGCATCAGCCCCGCTGATCGCCATGCTCATGCTGGGGAACCTGTTCCGGGAATCCGGGGTGGTGGAACGGTTGAAGGGCGCGGCCCAGAATGAACTGATGAACATTGTGACCATATTCCTGGGACTGCCCATCGGTGCCACCATGCACGCGGATGTGTTTTTGCAGCCCAAGGTGCTGTTCATTTTCATCCTGGGGCTCATCGCCTTTATATTGAGCACGGCCACTGGCATTGTGCTGGCCAAACTGCTGAATCTGGTGTCAAAGGAAAAAATCAATCCGCTGCTGGGGGCAGCCGGTGTGTCCGCCGTGCCCATGGCGGCCCGGGTGGTTCACAAGGTGGGCATCGAGGCAGACAAGCGAAACTATTTGATCATGTACGCCATGGGACCCAATGTGGCAGGGGTTATCGGCACGGTCA